>JADGMZ010000176.1 GCA_015234495.1 Brevundimonas sp.
TGGGCGACGACGGAAGAGGCGGTGGACGAACTGCTGGACGCCGTTCGACGGCTTTGACCCTCGTCGCCGGTGGCGGATACTCCGCTGCTATGAGCAAACGCCCGAAGCCTCCTGCCAAACCGACCGGCGACGACGCCCTGCGTGCAGCGTTCAGGGCCGTCGAGGCGCAGCCGGTTCCGGAGGCCCTGACCGATCATCTCGACAAGCTGACGGGGGGAGGGCGCCGGCCCGACCGGCGGTCGTGAGCCTCAGACGGCCCCTCGCGGCATGTCCATGGCTTCGGCGAGTCGGTTGCGGGCGCGGTTGACCCGGCTCTTGATCGTGCCGAGGGCGCAGCCGGCGATCTCGGCCGCCTCCTCGTAGGACAGGCCGGCGGCGCCGACCATGACGATGGCTTCGCGGTGCTCGGGCGGCAGGTCGTCGAGCGCCACGCGCAGGGCGCTCAGTTCGAGGGTCCATTCCTGGCTGCCCTCGGCGGTGAGGCGGGCGGCGTGGTGACCATCCTCGTCGGCGACCTCGCGGCTGCGCTTGGCGACCGTTGAATACCAGGAGTTCCGGAGGATGGTGAACAGCCAGGCCCTGAGGTTGGTGCCCGGCTCGAACCGGTCCCGGTAGGTCCAGGCCTTGGTCAGGGTCTCCTGCACGAGATCGTCGGCGTCGGCCCCGTTTCGGCACAGCGACCAGGCGAAGGCGCGGAGGGACGGTATACGCGCGGTGACCGCCTCCCGCCACTCGGTCCGGTCGACGATGCCGCCTGCGGACCTGGCTTCAGTGTGACGACCATCCTCGAATGGCGCGCTGGGCAGCGACATGCGGACAAGCTCTCGATACGACGGAATGTCATCGTGAATCAGGGACGTGCGTTCTGAACGCCCGCTCGCTGCGACCGTTCCGCTGGACAGTCCCGGTCCGCCATGGAACAAAAGGAGACCGTCGGCGGTTGTCGCAAACCGCCAGAACCCGCCAGACAGGGGCCCCGACGTATGAGCGCATCCATCCAGCGGTCGATGGGCCCCGATGCGAGACTGGAGGCGTTCCGCCGCGTCCGCTCCGCCATGCCGGCGCTGGCGTGGGGGCTGGACGCCGAGGACCTGTCGGCCCAGTCGATGCCGGATTGCAGCCCGGGAAAATGGCACCTGGCGCATTCCAGCTGGTTCTTCGAGGCGATGATCCTCGCCGGTCAGACGGGCTATCAGCCGGTCGATCCGCGCTTCCAGACCCTGTTCAACAGCTATTACGACGCCCTCGGCGAGCGGGTCCCGCGCCGCGAGCGCGGGCTGATGACCCGCCCGTCGCTGGACCAGGTGCTGGCCTATCGCCGCGAGATCGATCGCCGGATGGAGTCGTGGCTGGAAGCCGGCCCGGCAGACGAACGGCAGGCGTATCTGTTCACCCTCGGCCTGCACCACGACCAGCAGCATCAGGAGCTGTTCCTGATGGATCTGCTGAACCTGATGGCCCGTTCGCCGCTGGACCCGGCGGCCTATGACGCCGAGCCGCGTCGGTCGCCGGCGCAGGACGCGCGCGGCGGAGAGACCCGCTTCGAGGGCGGTCTGGTCCGCATCGGACATGACGGCGGCGGCTTCGCCTTCGACAACGAGGGCCCGGAGCATCGCCAGTGGCTGGAGCCCTACGGCCTCGAGCACGATCTGGCCAGCAACGGCGACTGGCTGGCCTTCATCGAGGACGGCGGCTACGCGCGGCCGGAGCTGTGGCTGTCGGACGGCTGGTCTGCGGCCCGGGCTGAAGGCTGGACGGCGCCGCTGTACTGGCGCCGCGACGAGGCCGGCTGGACCACCATGACCCTGGCCGGGCGCCAGGCCGTCGATCCCGCGGCGCCGGTGCGCCACGTCAGCTTCTATGAGGCGGAAGCCTACGCCCGCTGGGCCGGGCGGCGGCTGCCCACCGAGGCGGAATGGGAGCACGCCGTCCGCTGCCGGCCGGAGGTGTTCACCAACGCCTTCGGCGAGGTCTGGCAGTGGACCTCGAGCGGATACACCCCATATCGGGGGTTCAGGCCGACCGAAGGAACCGCGTCTGAGTACAACGGCAAGTTCATGACCAACCAGATGGTGCTGCGGGGATCCTCCTGGGCGACGCCGGAAGGGCATGCACGGGCCAGCTACCGCAACTTCTTCTATCCGCACCAGAGGTGGGCGTTCATGGGATTGAGACTGGCGAGAGACCTCCCCGCACCGGCGACCCGCCCGACCGGCGAGGGCGAGACCGCCCGTTTCCGCCGCGACCTGCTGGCGGGGCTCGGCCAGTCGCCGAAGGTCGCCGCCCCGAAATGGTTCTACGACGCCGAGGGTTCGCGCCTGTTCGAGGAGATCACCCGCCTGTCGGAATACTATCCGACGCGGCAGGAGGCGGCCCTGCTGCGCGCGGTCGCCCCGGCCTGGGCGGCGCGGTTCGGCCCTGCGGCCGTGCTGGTGGAATACGGGTCCGGCGCCAGTGAAAAGACCCGCATCGTGCTGGACGCGGCGTCCGATCTGGCGGCCTACGTCCCGATCGACATCAGCGCCGACGCCCTGACCGCCGCCGCGCGCCGCATCGACGCCGGCTATCCCGGACTGAAGGTGGCGCCGCTGGTCGGCGACTTCCTGCACCTCTCCGCCCTGCCCGAGGGTATCGGCGAGGGTCGTCGCGTCGGCTTCTTTCCCGGCTCGACGATCGGCAATCTGGAACCGGCCGAGGCCGTCGCCTTCCTGACCGCCGCGCGGCGGCAACTGGAGAAGGGCGCGCTGTTCATTCTCGGCGTCGATCTGGTGAAGTCGCCCGAGGTCCTGGTCGCCGCCTATGACGATGCGGCCGGGGTGACCGCGGCCTTCAACCGCAACCTGCTGGTCCGCGCCAACCGGGAACTGCAGGCCGGTTTCGAGGTCGACGCCTTCGCCCACCGCGCCGTGTGGAACGCCGCCGCCTCGCGGATGGAGATGCATCTGGTGGCGACCCGCGACATGGAGGTCGAGATCGACGGCCGGCCGATCGCCTTCGTCGAGGGCGAGACCATCCACACCGAGAGCTCGCGCAAATTCACCGAGACCTCGGTCCGCGAGCTGGCCGCGGCCTCCGGCTGGACGGTGGCGGCCTTTGAACAGGGCCCGGCGCCGGCGGTCGCCCTGGCGCTGCTGGAAGCCTGAACGCGAAAGGGCGGCGCCGAACCGACGCCGCCCTTCATGCCTGTATCGCCGGCGCCCTAGTCCTGGGGCCGCGACTCCTTGTTGCGAGAGCCGTGGGAGGCTTCGCCGCCCTTGCGCCCGGCCTGGGCCGCGAGGCTGCGGTCCTGTGAGAAGCTGCGCTTTTCGCTCGGCACGCTGGCGCCGCCCTTGCGCGCGATCTCGCGCTGGCGCTCCGGATCCATCGAAGCAAAGCCCCGCTTGGAGACGCCGGAGGCGCGGGTGGGCTGACCTAAAGCCATTTCAGTGTCCTTTCGTGCCGACGGTCGAGGTTGCTGGAATGAACCCCCGCGCCGCCGTCCGGTTCCGGCGCCAGGCTCACAGAAACGCGAGCGAATCAGGGGGTTTGCGGAACCCTCATTCGGTCTCGCCGCCGTAGGGACGGGAGTCCCCCTCGCCGCCGCCGCCGGGATCGAGCGGGGGAACCTCGTCCGGAACGCCGGCGGGATCGATGTCCGGTTCGGGGCCGTCGGGGGGAGGGATGTCCGGCTGGGGCGTGCCCGGCGGGGTGGGTTCGATATAGGTCATGACGCTCTCCTTCAGCGACAGAACGTCCCGTCGGCGCGGGCCGTTTCATCACGATAAGGAACCCGCGCCCCGCCGCCGGAACCCGCCGGGCGGCAGGCGGATTGAACAGCCGCATTCACCGCAGGAGCGCGCCATGACCGAGACCTACGCCGGCCCGACCACCCCCGAGGACATCGACGACGAGACCTCTTCCGAGCAGGCCCGCCTGAACCGCGAGGCCGACGCCATCCTGCTGGAAGGCGAGGCGCGGCCGTTCGGGCCCCGACCGATCCATGAGGCCATGCGCGAGGACGCCCTGGCCGCCCGCGACTGGAGCCGCGCGCGGGCCGAGCGCCTGCGTCGCGCCGTCGAGGACGAGCCGATGAAGGCGACGCTCTACGCCCTCGGCGCCGGCCTGGTCATCGGCCTGCTGATCTCGCGCTAGCGGTCAGGACGGGCCGGTCGCCGGCCGGGCGACGGGCGCCCGTCGCAGGGCCTCGTCCGAGACGAAGGGATTGGTCCTCCGCTCCGCGCCGAAGGTCGAGCCGGGCCTATGGCCGGGCACGAAGGCGACGTCGTGCGCGAGCGCCGCCTCCA
>JADGMZ010000177.1 GCA_015234495.1 Brevundimonas sp.
GAGGCGCACAGCGACGGGCCGCTATGGATCGGGGTGTGGAGCGGCAACCTGAAGGCGCAGAAGCTGTATGCGGCCTACGGGTTCGAGAAGGCGGGGGAGTACCAGTACCCGGTCGGGCGGTGGCTGGACGACGAGTTCATCCTGCGACGCGGCTGACGGAACCCGGCGCGGAGCCGACGGTTCGCCAGACATGCGCGACGTTCGGATCGGCACCTCCGGCTGGGCCTACAAGGACTGGAACGGGCCGTTCTATCCGGAGGAGGTCAAGGCCGCGGGGCGGCTGGCGTATATCTCGCGCCGGTTCCGGACGCTGGAGATCAACGCCAGCTTCTACCGCATGCCGACGGAGGCGGCCGTGGCCGGGTGGTGCGGGCAGACGCCGGACGATTTCCGGTTCGCCTGGAAGGCCTCGCGCTTCCTGACCCACAACAAGAAGCTGAAGGACCCGGTCGAGCCGCTGGCCTGGATGTTCAGCCGCATCGAAGGTCTGGGCGACAAGATCGGGCCGATCCTGTTCCAGCTGCCGCCCAACCTGCACCGCAACGACGAACGGCTGGAGGGCTTCCTCGATGCCCTGCCCGCGGGCCACAGCTACAGCGTCGAGTTCCGGCATCCGGGCTGGTACGCCGGCGAGGTGCTGGAGATGCTGCGGCGGCGGAACGTGGCCCTGTGCATCTCGGACCACCACCACGCGCCGGCGCCGTGGGAGGCGACGGCGGACTTCATCTATCTGCGCGGGCACGGACCGGGCGGGCGCTATCACGGGCGCTATGGCGAGGCGGCGCTGAAGGACTGGGCGAAGGCGATCCGCGATTGGCGCAAGGACCGGGAGGTGTTCGTCTATTTCGACAACGACATCAAAAGCGCCGCGCCGAAGGATGCGGAACAGCTGATTGGGCTGCTGGACGAGGCCTGATAGGGTCGGACAATGCTCCTCCCTTTCTTCACCGCCCTGCGCGACGCGAAAGTGCCCGTGTCGATGAAGGAATGGCTCCATCTGATGGAGGCCATGGACCGGGACGTGGCCAGCGGAAAGGTCGACGACTTCTACCACCTGTCGCGGGCGGTGCTGGTCAAGGACGAGAAGCATTACGACCGGTTCGATCAGGTGTTCGGAAAGGTATTCGCGGGGATCGAGACCGTCGGCGCGGGCGGGGATCTGACCACCGACATCCCCGAGGACTGGCTGCGGCTGCTGACCGAGAAATACCTGACCGACGAGGAGAAGGCGCAGATCGAGGCGCTGGGCGGGTTCGACAAGCTGATGGAGACGCTGAAGCAGCGTCTGGAGGAGCAGCAGGAGCGGCACGAGGGCGGGAACAAGTGGATCGGCACGGGCGGGACCAGCCCGTTCGGTCACGGCGGCTACAACCCGGAGGGCGTGCGCATCGGCGGGCCGGGGCGGCAGGGCCGCGCGGTCAAGGTGTGGGAGAAGCGCGAGTACCGGAACCTGGACGACCAGGTCGAGCTGGGCACGCGCAACATCAAGGTGGCGCTGCGGCGGCTGAGACGGTTCGCGCGGCAGGGCGCGGCCGACGAGCTGGACATGGACGCCACCATCGACGGCACGGCGCGCCAGGGCTGGCTGGACATCCACATGCGGCCCGAGCGGCGCAACACCATCAAGGTGCTGCTGTTCCTCGACATCGGCGGCTCGATGGACGCCCATGTGAGGACCTGCGAGGAGCTGTTCTCGGCGGCCCGGAGCGAGTTCAAGAACCTGGAGTTCTTCTACTTCCACAACTGCCTCTACGAGGGCGTGTGGAAGGACAACCGGCGTCGGCACAGCGAAAGGATCCCGACCTGGGAGCTGCTGCACAAATACCCCGCCGACTGGCGCGCCGTGTTCGTCGGCGACGCGACCATGAGCCCCTACGAGGTGACCATGCCCGGCGGCTCGGTCGAGCACTGGAACGAGGAGGCCGGGGCTGTCTGGCTGAAGCGGGCCACGCAGCAGTGGGACCGGATCGCCTGGCTGAACCCGGCGCCCGAACGCTACTGGGGCTACTCGCCGTCGGTGGGGATGATCCGGGAACTGGTCGACGAACGAATGTATCCGCTGACGCTGGACGGGCTCGACAAGGCGATGCGGTCGCTCGCCAAATAGGCTAGTTTCGACGGAAACGTTTCAGGAGGTCGCCATGCTCACCCTGTTCGCCGCCATCATCCTGCAGCAGGCCGCGCCCGGGCAGGTCGTCTGGCAGGAGCCCGCGCCGCCGACGCCGGCCATCATCGAGGCCCCGACCACGCCCGTCGTGCCGGACTGGGCCCGGGCCGACCCCTATGGCTACGAGCGCTCCGAATGCAGCCCGCTGATGCGCAAGGCCAATGAGAGCCAGGAGGCCTGCCAGGCGCGGGTGCGCGCCGCCCTCACCCTCGACCTGGGCGACGCCCTGCCGCCCGGCCTGGCCGGCGGAGACGCCGCCGAGCAATGCCGGCAGGAGGCCGCGGGCGACCGCTACGCCCTGCAGTGCGGCGCACCCAGCCGCGCCGGGATCAGCACGCCGCGTCTGGTCGACACGACGTGCGAGACCCGGCCGCGGGCGCAACGCGAGGGGCGCGTCGCATGGGTCGAGGAATGCCGCCCCGCCGACGGCAGCAAGCCGCCCGAAGAAGGCCTGAGAATCCGGCTGGGCGGCGACCGCGACTGACGCGGCCGCGCCCGTTCGTCAGTGGCGCTTGTCGTCGCGGAGCGTGTCCTTGAGCCCGCCGACGGCGTTCTGGACCTTGCCCTCGACCTGGTCGGCCTTGCCCTCGGTCTTCAGCTTGTGGTCGCCGGTGACGTCGCCGGCCGCTTCCTTGACCTTGCCGCCCATGTTCTTGGCGGCGCCTTCGACTCGATCGTGATCGGGCATCAATCCGTCTCCTTCTGAGGCCGCCTGCCGGCGGCGGGACAGGAAAGCGAGTGGGATCAACAGGATGTTCCGTACCGTAGCGCTTGCCCGGCCAGTCTTCAGCGCCGAAGCCAGACCGCCACCGCCCAGGCGTGGGCGTCGTGGCGCAGCTCGTTCAGGGCGGTGTGAGGATGCAGCCAGACCAGTTCGTGGTCGGTCTCGACCTTGGCCGCCGGGTCGAGCGACACCTGCTCGCCGATCCAGAATCCGCCGATGTTGTTGAACGGTTCGCCCGTCGAACGGCGGAAATACTGCGCCGCCTCGGCGATGCGGGTGACGGGACGGATCGTCATCCCGGTCTCCTCCACGAACTCGCGCACCAGGGCCTCCTGCTCGCTCTCCTCGCCATCGATGGCGCCGCCGGGCAGGTCGTAATAGCTGGCCTCGCCGCGGTCGACGCGGACGCAGGCGATCCTGCCGTCGTGGAAGACCAGGCCGAAGGCCGTGGGCCGGGGACGGTAGTCGAGAGCGGGATCGCGGTCGCCGAACTGGAGCATGGGGGATTGTACCGGGGGAGTCGCTAGAGGTCGAAGGCCAGACGGGCGCGCACGCCGGCGTGGGCCGGATCGTATTCGACCCTGGAGCGCAGCCCCGAGGCCATGCCCGAGATGATCTTGCCGCCCAGGCCGGTGCCGCGCGGCTCGCCGTCGCCCAGGCCCGGGCCGTCGTCCTCGACCGTCAGCACGGCGCCGCCGGCCTGGGGAGCGGGTTCCAGAATGACGCGGATCTCGCCGGTCTCGCCCGGGCCGTAGGCGTATTTGACCGCATTGGTCACCAGTTCGGCGACGATCACCCCGATCGACACGGCCTGGTCGGTCGAGACGTTCATCGGATGGACCTTCAGGGTCAGGGTCGGCGCGTCGGCGCCGGGCGCGAGCGACTTGCCGAGCTCGGCGATCAGGCCCTCGAGATATTCGTCCATGGCCACGGAGGTCATGTCGTCGGAGGTGTAGAGCCGGCGGTGGACATGGGCGACGGCCTCGATGCGGGCCTGGGATTCCCGGAGCGCCGCCCGCGCTCCCTCGTCCCGCAGGTGGCGCAGCTGCAGCGACATGAAGCTGGAGACCAGCTGCAGGGAATTGCCGACCCTGTGGTTGACCTCGCGCAGCATGGCCTCGGCGCGGTCGCGGGCGCGGGTCAGTTCGGCGGTGCGGTCGCGGACCTGGCTCTCAAGCCCGGCGTTCAGGCGATCCAGCGCCTGGCGCGCGCCCTCCACCTCGGCGACATAACGCCGGACCAGAAAGACCATGATCCCGGCCAGCACGAGCACCAGCAGCCCGCCCAGGGTGTTGGCCCACAGGGTCAGGGTGGAGCCGCGTTCGGACTGCAGGGTGCGCACGGCCAGCGGCGCGCTGGTCGAGGCCGGAGCG
>JADGMZ010000178.1 GCA_015234495.1 Brevundimonas sp.
CCGGGGCGTCTACGGGCGGCCTTGGCTGGCCGCCCATCTGGAGCGGGCCCTGGCCGACGGGACGGTGATGGAGGAGCCCGGCCGGGAGGACCGGCTGGCCATCGTCATCGACCACCTGCGCGCCTCAGTCGCCTTCTACGGGATGCCTCTGGGGCTGAAGATGTTCCGCAAACACCTCGGCTGGTACGTCGAACAGGCCCCGTGGCCCGCCGATCCGCTGGAGCGCCGGTCGGCCAAGGCGCGGTTGTGCCGGCTGGACACGCCGGAAGCGGTCGAAGCCGCGCTGGCCGGGCTGTGGCGACCGGTGACGCATTCCGGCAACTCGGCTGTTGATATTGAGCCACAGTTCGCCGAAGCTGGCGCGGCATGACGGACGCGCCTCCCACGCCAGCCGGACCGGACGCCGCCTCGCCGAAGGGGCCGGCGAGCTGGCTGGCCGGCTGGTCCGAAGAGCGTCGGCGCAACATCTTCCTGATCGCCTACATCGTCGCCTTCCTGATCACCGTCGCCGCCATCTGGCTGGTGGCCGTGGCCCCGGGGACAAGCGGGGAGGGGGCGCGGGCCATGGCCAGCCAGACCGTGCTGATCATACTGGCGGTCAATCTGTTGCTGATCGGAGGCCTGGCCCTCGTCATCGGGCGACGGGTGTTGTCGCTGTTCCAGCAGCGGACCCATGCGGGGGCACGGCTGCATCTGCGCTTCGTCACCCTGTTCTCGCTTGTCGCCCTGGTGCCGGCGGTTCTGATCGCCCTGGTGTTCGGGGTGTTGGTCAACCGGGGGGTCGACCAGTGGTTCAGCCAGAACGTCTCGTCGGCGGTCCAGAACGGCGCCGAGATCGGACAGGCCTACGTCCGCGACGTCAGCATCGAGGTCGAGGCCGACCTCGCCACCATCGCCAACGAGCTGGCCGCTCCGGAAGCGCGGGCCCGTTTCGCCTATCGCATCCAGTACTCCGAGCTTCTGGCCCAGGTGGCGGACCTGTTCGGCTATCCGGCGCTCTACATCATCGACGGCGACGGCCAGATGCTGGCGCAGGGCGAACGGGCGGACGCCCCGCCCTATTTCGCCCCGTCGCGGGAGGATCTCGAAGAGGCGGCGCTGGGTGAAACCGCGCCGATCGACGTGACCGAGAACCCCGACACCATCCGGACCCTGTACCCGCTGTCCGGCTATGGCGACGCCTATCTGTATCTGGTTCGCCCGCTGCAGCCGGGGCTGATCGCCAAGATGCGGCAGGGCGAAGCGGCCATCGTCGCCTACCGCGAGGCTGGCAAAAGCCGCGACCGCATCCAGGCGGCCTTTGCGCTCAGCTATATCGAGACCGCCCTTCTGGTGCTGGTCGGCGCTGTCTGGCTGGGCATGTCGGCGGCCAGCGCCATCTCGGCTCCGATCGGACGACTGGTCGAGGCGGCGGACCGCGTCGCCGCCGGCGACCTGACCGCGCGCGTCGAGGGCGAGGACGGGCCCGGCGAGATCAAGAACCTGACCGTCGCCTTCAACCGGATGACCGGTGACCTCGAGGCGCAGCAGGCGGCGTTGCGGGCGGCCAGCGAGGAAGCCACGGGGCGGACGGTGTTCATCGAGACCGTGCTGTCGGGCGTGTCCGCCGGCGTGATCGGGGTCGACCGGCTGCGGCGGGTGTCGGCCATCAACGACAGCGCCGTCGAACTCCTCGGCCTGTCGGATGCGGAAATTATCGGCCACCCACTGGGCGACGCTGCTCCCGAACTGAGCGAACTGGCAGGGCGCGCCGAGGCTCACATCGAGGAGGAGATCGACGTCAGCCGGGGCGGCGAGACGCGCCGCCTGCGCGTGCGCATCGAGGGCGGGGTCGGCGGCGAGATGGTGCTGACCTTCGACGACATCACCCGGCTGGTGACGGCGCAGCGCAACGCCGCCTGGCGCGATGTGGCGCGGCGCATCGCGCACGAGATCAAGAACCCGCTGACGCCGATCCAGCTGTCGGCCGAACGGCTGCGCCGCCGCTACCGCAAGCAGGTCGGCGACGACGTCGAGGTGTTCGACCGCTGCACCGAGACCATCATCCGCCAGGTCGGCGACATCGGCCGCATGGTCGACGAGTTCTCGTCCTTCGCCCGCATGCCGGCGCCGCGTTTCACCGCCGAGAACCCGGCCGAGTTGCTGCGCGAGGCGGTGTTCGCCCAGCGGGTGGCGGCGCCGACGGTCGGGGTGGAGCTGGTCGAGCCGCTGCCCAAGGTGGTCATGCACGCCGACGGGCGGATGGTCGGCCAGGCCCTGACCAACATCCTGAAGAACGCCGGAGAGTCCGTGGCCGCACGCCGCGATCTGGCGCCCCGCCCCGATGACGGCAAGCGGCCGGGCGTGTCGGCGCGGCTGGAGGTCGTCGACGACCTGGCCACCTTCATCATCGAGGACGACGGCGTCGGCCTGCCCGCCAAGGACCGCGACCGGCTGACGGAGCCCTATGTGACGACGCGCGACAAGGGCACCGGCCTCGGCCTGGCCATCGTCAAACGCATCTGCGAGGAGCACGGCGGCGAGCTGAAGCTGGCCGACGCCGAGCAACTGTCGGGCGCCCGCGTGTGCCTGGTCTTCCCCCTGAAATCCCCACTGCAATCGGCCGCGGCCGGGGGCCGGGAGGCGAAAGCTCCCCGAACCTCCGCCGTCGCGGCCGGCGAATAGCGAGGCGACATGCGATCCACGGGAGCCGATATTCTGGTCGTCGACGACGAGGCCGACATCCGCGAGCTGGTCTCGGGCCTGCTGGAGGACGAGGGCCACGCCGTGCGCACGGCCTCGAACTCCGACGAGGCGCTGGCGGCGATCCGGGCGCGGAAGCCGTCGCTGGCCCTGCTGGACATCTGGATGCAGGGCGGCGGTCTGGACGGGCTGGAGCTGCTGGACGTCATCAAGGAGCTGGATTCCGACCTGCCCGTGGTCATGATCTCGGGTCACGGCAACATCGAGACGGCGGTCACAGCGCTGCAGCGCGGGGCCTATGACTTCATCGAAAAGCCGTTCAAGTCCGATCGCCTGGTGGTGGTTGTTCAGCGCGCGCTGGAAGCGTCTTCGCTGAAGCGCGAGAATCGCCGGCTGCGCGCTCAGGTGGCGGCGCCGACCGGCTTCATCGGCAAGTCGGCGGCGGCCCAGACCCTGCGCAGCACCATCGCCAAGGTCGCCCCGGCCAACAGCCGGGTGCTGATTTCCGGCCCGCCCGGTTGCGGCAAGGAGCTGGTGGCGCGCCAGATCCACGAGGCCAGCGCCCGCGCGCGCGGCGAGTTCGTGGCCATCGCCGCCGCCGGCATGACGCCCGAGCGGCTGGATCTCGAGCTGTTCGGCGAGGAAGGCCACGACGGCCGGCCGAGCAAGATCGGCGTCTTCGAACGCGCCCACAACGGCACCCTCTACCTCGACGACGTCGGCGACATGCCGCGCGAGAGCCAGAGCCGCATCCTGCGGGTGCTGGTCGAGCAGCGCTTCCGCCGGGTGGGCGGCGAACAGGACGTGCAGGTGGACGTGCGGGTGATCACCTCGACCTCGCGAGACCTGAAGCAGGAGATCTCCGAGGGCCGTTTCCGCGAGGACCTGTTCCATCGCCTGAACGTGGTGCCGATCCGGGTGCCGGCCCTGGCCGAACGGCGTGAGGACATCCAGGAGCTGGTCGACTATTTCATCGAGTCGCTGGCCGCCTCCCAAGGGCTGCCGCGGCGGCGCCTGGGCGACGACGCCATCGCCGTGCTTCAGGTCCATCCGTGGCCGGGCAACGTCCGCCAGCTGCGCAACAACGTGGAACGGCTCCTGATCCTGGCCACGGGCCACCCGGACGAACCGATCGGGGCCGATGCCCTGCCGCAGGAGGCGACAAACGCCGCCTCCAGCGGCTCGCTGGGGGCCGAACGCATCATCGCCCTGCCGCTGCGTGAGGCGCGCGAGGTGTTCGAGCGCGAGTATCTGGCCGCCCAGATCATGCGTTTCGGCGGCAACATCAGCCGCACCGCCGCCTTCATCGGCATGGAGCGCTCGGCCCTGCACAGGAAGCTGAAGTCCCTCGGCGTCTCGCCGGCGCGCGGCCCGGTCGAGGACGAGGAAGAGGGGGCGGTCGAGGCATGAGCCGGGTCGCCTACGTCAACGGAACCTACCGCCCGCTGCGCGACGCCGTCGTCCACGTCGAGGATCGCGGCTTCCAGTTCGCCGACGGGGTCTATGAGGTCTGGTCGGTGTTCGACGGCCGGCTGGCCGACGCCGTCGGCATCAGCAGCGACGGCGAGTACGC
>JADGMZ010000179.1 GCA_015234495.1 Brevundimonas sp.
CCATGGCGGCGCGCACGGTGCGGCCGAACAGGGCGTAGCCGGGCTGGAGGGTGTGGATCACCTGCCCGCCCTGAACCGTGTCGGAGGGTTGCTCCATCATGGCCTGGTGCAGGTGGGGATCGAAGGCGTCGCCGGCCTGGGGCTCGACTCGCTTGAGATTGTTGGCCTCGAAGGCCTGCATCAACGACTTGTGGGTCAGCTCCAGCCCCTTGACCAGATTGGCCACGGCGGGATCGTCGCTGCCGCCAAGGTCGGCCGCGAGGGCGCGTTCCAGGGTGTCGGCCACGCCCAGCAGGTCGCGTGAGAATTTCTGGATGGCGTAGGCGCGGGCGTCGTTGTTCTGCTGCTCGGCGCGGCGTTTGGTGTTCTCGGCCTCGGCCACGGCGCGCAGGGCGCGGTCCTTCCACTGGTCGCGCTCGGCGATCAGGGCGTCGATCGGACCCAGGCCGTCGTCGGCGTCTTCCATGCCCTCCGCCTCGCCGATGTCGGCGGCCAGTTCCTCGGAGGTCGGGGTGTCGTCGTGAATGTCGCTCAAGTCTCTTGTCCGTCCAGAATCCGGCCCAGCACCCGGGCGGTGTAGTCCACCAACGGTATGACACGGGCGTAGTTCAGTCGCGCGGGCCCGATGACGCCGATGGCGCCCAGCACCCGCTGGCGGCCCGTCATATAGGGCGCCGCGATCACGGCGGAACCCGAAAGCGAAAAGAGTCTGGTTTCCGCGCCGATGAAGATGCGCACCCCCTGGGCGGTGGAGACGCCGTCCAGCAGGCCGATCAGCTGCTCCTTCTGTTCCAGGTCGTCGAACAGGACCCGGACCCGTTCAAGGTCCTCGGCGGTCTCGCGGTCGTGCAGCAGGTTGGCGCGGCCGCGCACGATCAAGGCCCGCTCGCGCTCGGCGCCGCCGGACCAGGCGGCCAGCCCGTCCTCGACCAGACGGGCGGCGGCGGCGTCCAGCTCGCGGCGGGCGACGTCCAGCTCGGTGCGCATCTCGGTGCGCGCCTCGTGCAGGGGGCGGCCCTTGAGGCGGGCGTTGAGGAAGTTGGACGCCTCCTGCAGCGTCGAGGGCGTCACCCCGGCCTTCAGCGGCATCAGCCGGTTCTCGACCGTGCCGTCGTCGGCGACCAGCACGGCCAGGGCCTGGTCGTGGCCGAGAGCGACGAATTCGACGTGCTTGACCCCGGCCTCGCGGACCGGGCTGGCGACGATGCTGGCCCCGCCGGCGAGGCCCGAGAGCAGGGCGGAGGCCTCGTTCAGGGCCTCGTCGAAACCGCGGCCGCTGCCGGCCAGGCGGGCGTCGATCTCGCGCCGCTCCTCGCGGCTGATGTCGCCGATCTCGAGCAGGCCGTCGACGAACAGGCGCAGCCCCGCATGGGTCGGAATGCGGCCGGCCGAGGTGTGCGGCGAGCCGAGCAGGCCGGCCAGGGTCAGGTCCTGCATGGTGTTGCGGATCGAGGCCGGCGACAAGGCCACCCCGGTCAGCGACAGGGTGCGCGAGCCGACCGGCTCGCCGGTCTGCAGATAGGTCTCGACGATGCGGCGGAAGATGTCGCGGGCCCGTTCATCGAGGGCGACGAGGCCGCCGGCGTCCATGGCGGTGGAGGTCAGCAGGGGGGATTTCACGCTCGCGCCTCCCATTTCGCCCGGTCCAGCCGATGCACCAGACAGTCATCGGCGTCGAACATCCGCCGCTCGACCGGCTCGAACCCCAGCCGCTGGTAGAAGCGGTGGGCGTCGGTGTTGGAGTTGAGCGGGTCGATGACGATGGCGGTCACCGCCGGGTCGGAGAAGCAATCGTTGATCGCCAGGGTCATCATCTGCGTGCCGTAGCCGTGGCCGAGCGCGTCCGGCGGGCCGATCCAGATATCCAGCGCCCGCAGGTTCGGCTCGATATCGCCCCAGTAGTGCGTCGGTTCCAGATGGGGGTCGATGACCTGCATGACGCCGATCGGACGGCCGTCCACCTCGGCGATCAGGTGGAAACTGACCTCGGACGCCGCCTCGATCTCCTCGCGCCATTCGACGCCGACGAAGGCGATGTCGGCTTCGGGGTCGTCGGTGGAGCAGGCGATGACGTGCGGCTCCAGGTCCCATCGGGCCAGCAGGTCGGCGTCCTCGACCACGGCCGGACGCAGCCGGACGGCGGAAGGCGCGGGCGGGGGGGAATACAGGCTCACGGTTTCAGGATAAGCAGCGCCGCGACCGCTTCCAAGGAAATCCGCCATGACCACCGCCCGCCCCTCCGACCGCGCCCCCGAACAGCTCCGCGCCGTGACGCTGGAGACCGGGGTCAACCGCTATGCCGAGGGCTCGTGCCTGGTGACCTTCGGCCATACCAAGGTGCTGGTCACCGCCTCGGTGGAGGAGAATGTGCCCGGCTGGATGCGCGGCAAGGGGCAGGGGTGGGTGACGGCGGAGTACGGCATGCTGCCGCGCGCCACCCACACCCGCGGCCGCCGCGAGGCCGCCTCGGGCAAGCAGACCGGGCGGACGCAGGAGATCCAGCGCCTGATCGGACGCAGCCTGCGCGCCGTGGTCGACCTTAAGGCGCTGGGCGAACGGCAGGTGGTGCTGGACTGCGACGTCATCCAGGCCGACGGCGGCACCCGCACCGCGGCGATCACCGGCGCCTGGGTGGCCATGGCCTCGGCCCTCGACTACCTGCGCGCCGAGGGGGTGCTGAAGGCCGACCCGATCCTCGACCAGGTGGCGGCCGTGTCGTGCGGCGTGTGCAGCGACCAGCCGGTGCTGGACCTCGACTACGAGGAGGACTCCACCGCCGAGGCCGATTCCAACTTCGTCCTGACCGGGGCCGGCGGCATCGTCGAAATCCAGGCCACCGGCGAGAAGCGCGGCTTCACCCGCGCCGAGTTCGACCGCCTGTTCCAGCTGGCCGAGGGCGGCTGCGCCGAGCTGTTCGCGATGCAGCGGGCGGCGCTGGGGCGGCAATGACCGTCAACGGCTGCCGCTGTCGCATGCCTTAACCACATCGACGGTGCGCGCCACCCATGATGCATGAGGTCCCTGGCTGCCCCTGATATCGAGCTGCACCCCCGACCAGTCCGGCGCGTAGCCGCCGGTTCTGATTGTCCACCACTCTGCATGCGGGGCGCGCGGGGGAAGCGACAGGTTGTCCGGGACGTTCGGCTGGAGTCCGATGGGGCCGGGACGAAGTGGGGGCAGGCGCTGAAAGGCTGTCAATGACTGCTGGAAGGCAGGACAGTCGGTCTCCGAAGCCTTCCATGACTGCTGGTGCAGCGTCACCAGAGCCGTCCACTCCCGACCCGGCTCTCGCGTGATCTCGAGGCGGTGCCCGGACGATCCCTCAGCGAGCAAGGTGGCCGGCCAGTCGCCACGATCCGGCCTGTCTGGTCCCGGCGAGAGGCCGGGCGCCTGGGCGGTCGTGCACCCGCTTGCGATGAGGAGGGCAAGCCAGGAAGCAGCGAGCGTTCCGGCCGGTTTGATCTGGCGGGCAGGGCTCGGCATTCGGGCTCACCTCCTGTCCGAACTGATCGGCCTCGATCAGCCCTCGAAGTCTTCCGGCAGGCCCACGGCGTGGAAGCCGGCGTCGACGTGGACCACCTCGCCGGTAGTTGAGCGGCCGAGGTCGGAGCACAGCCACAGGGCGCAGCCGGCGACGCCCTCCATCGAGGTCTCTTCCTTGATCATCGAGAACTGGGCGCTCTTCGAGTGCAGGCCGCGGCCGCCGGCGATGCCGGCCAGCGACAGGGTGCGCATGGCGCCGGCGGAGATGGCGTTGACGCGGATGTTCTTCGGGCCGAGGTCGCGGGCGATGTAGCGGGTCGCCGCCTCCAGCGCCGCCTTGGCCACGCCCATGGTGTTGTAGTTGGGGATGACCCGCTCGGAGCCGAGGTAGGTCAGGGTGATCATCGAGCCGCCGTTCGGCATCAGTTTCGCCGAGCGCCGGGCCACGTCGACGAAGCTGAAGGCCGAGATGTTCATGGCCAGCAGGAAGCTGTCGCGGGTGGTGTTGTCGACGAAGGAGCCCTTCAGCTCGTCCTTGTTGGCGAAGGCCACCGAGTGGACGACGAAGTCGATCGTGCCGAATTCCTTCTCCAGCTCGGCGAAGGCCGCGTCCATGGAGGCGTCGTCGGTGACGTCGGCCTGGATCAGCAGCTTGGCGCCGACGCTCTCGGCCAGCGGGCGCACGCGGCGCTCCAGCCCCTCGCCGAGATAGGTGAAGGCCAGCTCGGCGCCCTGGGCCGCCAGCTGCGAGGCGAT
>JADGMZ010000180.1 GCA_015234495.1 Brevundimonas sp.
CGCCGCGCTTGGCGAAATACATCGGCGTGTCCAGCGCATAGTCGGCGTAGCGTTCGAAGCCGAAGCCGTCCTCGAACACGAAATCCAGCATGCCGGTGCGGTCCGGGTCGGTGTCGGTCCAGACATTGGCGCGCGCGGTCAGGAAGCCGTTCGGCCTGCCCTCGGTGAAGGGGCTGTTGGCGAACAGGGCGGTGGCGATCGGCTGCAGCGCCAGCGAGGTGCGGAACTTCAACACCATGTCCGCCTCGCTGTCGAAGTCGAGGTTGGCCTGGATGGTGCAGGTGCGCAGCATCATGTCGAGGCCCAGCGAGCCCTTCGTCGGCATGTAGGCGCGCATGATGTCGTAGCGGCCCTTGGGCATGACCGGCACGTCCTCGCGCCGCCACAGCGGGTCGAAGCCGACGCCGAGGAAGCCCAGCCCCAGCTGGTCCGCCACCTGCTTGACCTCGACCAGGTGCCGGCCGGTCTCGTCGCAGATGTCGTGGATGTCCTTCAGGGGCGCGCCCGACAGCTCGAACTGGCCGCCCGGCTCCAGGCTGATCGAGGCGGTGAAGCCCTCGGCGTTCTCCCGCTCCAGGGCGATGACATGGTCGCCCTCCATCACCGGACGCCAGCCGAAACGCTGCAGCCCCTCCAGCATGGCCCTGATGCCGCCCTGGCCCTCATAGGCCGGCCGGCGCAGGGTCGACTTGTCGAAGCCGAATTTCTCGTGCTCGGCGCCGATGCGCCATTGGTCCCGGGGCTTGGATCCCTTCGACATGGCGCCGATCAGGTCTTCGCGGGTCAGCGGCGCGTGATCGCCCATGGGTGTTCTCTCAGCCCCTCGTCTGGCGGCTACATGGGCGCGTCCGGGGCGGCGCTCAAGGGGCGATGTCCGACTTCCGCCATCGCCGGGGTTGCGATTACCGTTCCCAGTCGCCTACGGCCGCCTGCCACAGGGTCAGCGCCGCCGTCGCGGCCGTGTCCGCCCGCAGCACCCGCGGCCCCAGCGACACGGCCGTCGTGGAGGGCAGGGCCCTGAGCCGCTCGCGCTCCTCCGGCGCGAAGCCGCCCTCCGGTCCGATCAGTATGGCCCACGGCCCGCCGCCCGCCGCCGCCAGCGCCGCCGTCGCCGGGGCGCCCCCGGTCTCGTCGCAGAACATCAGCCGCCGCGACCCGTCCCAGCCGTCCAGCAGGGCCTCCAGCTTCACCGGCAGGTCGATCGCTGGCACGTCCAGCCGCCCGGTCTGTTCGGCGCTTTCGACCGCGATGGCCTCCAGCCGGTCCATCCGCACCCGGTCGCCCTGCGTCCGCCGCGTCGTCACCAGCCCGATCCGCGCCGCCCCCAGCTCCGTGGCCTTCTCGACCGCGAACTCCAGCGCCGCCTTCTTCACCACCGCGATCAGCAGATGCACGTCCGGCCCGGTGGTCTGGGGCCGGACCTGTTCCTCCGCCTTCAGCACCACGCCCTTTTTCAGCACCTCGGCGATGGAGCAGCGCCACTCCCCATCGACGCCGTTGAACACCAGCAAAGCGTCCCCCGCCTTCAGCCGCATCACCTGCGTGAGGTAGCGCGACTGGTCGAGCGTCGGCAGCACGGCCGCGCCGACGGACAGGGGCTGGGGGACGTGAAGGCGGATCATGGGCCTGACATAGCCCGCGCCCCCCAAGCCGTCATCCTCGGGCTTGACCCGAGGATCAGACCGTCCGCCGCCCGGTCGTGGTCGAGGTGGCTCAACGACCCGTGCGAGGTTATCGACACCGATCTGCGGATCGTCTGACCCTCGGGTCAAGCCCGAGGGTGACGACCGGGAAAGGTCACAGCGTCCGCGCGATCAGCAGCTTCATGATCTCGTTCGTCCCGCCGTAGATCCGCTGCACCCGCGCGTCCTTGTACAGCTGGGCGATCGGGTATTCGTTCATATAGCCGTAGCCCCCGTGCAGCTGCAGCATCTCGTCGATGGCCTCGCCCTGGATGTCGGTGACCCAGTATTTGGCCATCGAGGCCGTCGCGGCGTCGAGCTTGCCCTGCAGGTGCAGCCCCAGGCAGTGGTCGACGAACACCTTGGCCACCGTCAGCTTGGTCTTCACCTCGGCCAGTTTGAACTGGGTGTTCTGGAAGTCGATCACCCGCTTGCCGAACGCCTTGCGCTCTTTCACATAGGCCAGCGTCTCCTGAAGCCCGCGCTCGGCCGCGGCCACGCCCTGCACCGCGATGTTCAGCCGCTCCTGCGGCAGCTGCTGCATCAGCTGGATGAAGCCCTGGCCCTCGCCGCCGCCGATGACGTTCTCGGCCGGGACCTTCACGTCGTTGAAGAACAGCTCGGAGGTGTCGTTGGCCTCCATGCCGATCTTGTGCAGGTTCCGACCACGCTCGAAGCCCTCGGCTCCGTCGGTCTCGACCACGATCAGACTGGTGCCCCTGGCGCCCTCCGACGGATCGGTCTTGGCCACGACGATGATGAAATTGGCCAGCTGGCCGTTGGTGATGAAGGTCTTGGAGCCGTTCACCACATACTGGCCGCCCTGCTTGATGGCGGTGGTCTTGACCCCCTGCAGGTCGGACCCCGCGCCCGGCTCGGTCATGGCGATGGCGCCGACCAGTTCGCCCGACTGCAGCTTCGGCAGCCAGCGCGCCTTCTGCTCCTCGGTGCCGTAGTGCCAGATGTAGGGCATGACGATCGCATTGTGCAGCGAGATGCCGAAGTGATCCGCGCCCTTCCAGCCCAGCTGGCGCATCAGCACCACCTCGTGCCGGTAGTCGCCGCCCATGCCGCCGTCGGCCTCGGGCATCGACAGGCCCAGCAGACCCGCCTCGCCGGCGTCGTTCCACAGCGAACGCGGCACAGAGGAATCGGCGATCCACTGCTGGAACTTCTCCGGCGGCGCATGCTCGTCGATCCATTTGCCGACGCTGTCCGAGAAGAGGACGATCTCCTCCTCCTGCATGAAATCGGGTTCGGCGACGTTGAGGACGTTCATGGGCTCACTCGACATTCTCCCTCCCCGTCCCGGGGAGGGGGGCCGCGAAGCGGCCGGGTGGGGGCGGCTGGGCGGGACAGGCGCGGCGTCGTCGAGCCGTTCCCACCCGGTCGTCGCTGACGCGCCGACCACCCTCCCCGGGACGGGGAGGGAAAACTCAGTGCGGCCTCAGAACGCCTCCGCCGGCAGGGCCATCAGCACATCCGCGCCGGTCTTCAGCTTGGCCAGATGCGCCCCCGCGTCGGGCAGGATGCGCTCGACGAAATAGCGGCCGGTGGCGATCTTGTTGGCGTAGAACGGATCGGCCGACCCGCCGTCGATCGCCTTCTGAGCCGCGATCGCCATCTGCGCCCAGACATAGGCCAGCGCCGTCAGGCCGAAGATGTTCAGGTAGTCGGTCGACGCCGCCCCGGCGTTGTCGGGGTTCTGCATGCCGTTCTGCATCAGCCACATGGTGGCCTCCTGCAGGGTCTTCTTGGCGTCGGCCAGGCCGTCGATGAAGGGCTTGGACGACCCCTCGCCGCCGTGCTCGGCGACATAGGCGTCGATCTCGGCGAACCAGGTCATGATCGCCCGCCCGCCGTTGGCCGGCAGCTTGCGCCCGACCAGATCCAGCGCCTGGATGCCGTTGGCGCCCTCGTAGATCATGGTGATCCGCGCATCGCGCAGATACTGGCTGGCCGGGAAATGCTCGGTGTAGCCCGAGCCGCCGTGCACCTGCATGGCCAGCGAGGCGGCGTGGAAGCCCTTGTCGGTCAGATAGGCCTTCAGCACTGGCGTGATCAGGCCCATGTAGTCGCGGGCCTTCGTCGCCACGGCCTCGTCTTCCGACCGTTGCAGATCGGCCTGCAGCGCGGTCCACAGGATGAAGGCCTGACCGCCTTCGACGAAGGCCCTGGCCTCCATCAGCATGCGCCGCACGTCGGGGTGCACGATGATCGGGTCGGCGGGGCCGTCCGGATTCTTCGGCCCGGTCAGCGAGCGGCCCTGCAACCGGTCTTTCGCGAACTCCGCCGCCGCCTGGTAGGCGGCCGTGCCGATCGACAGGCCCTGCAGGCCAGTGCCCAGCCGCGCCTCGTTCATCATCACGAACATGGCCGACATGCCGCGGTTCTCCTCCCCGACCAGCCAGCCCTTGGCGCCGTCATAGGCCATGACGCAGGTGGCGTTGCCGTGGATGCCCATCTTGTGCTCGAGGCCGGCGCAGCCCGCGCCTTCGTTGCGCTCGCCCACGCCGCCGTCCTCGGTGACGAAATACTTCGGCACCACGAACAGGCT
>JADGMZ010000181.1 GCA_015234495.1 Brevundimonas sp.
GCTGTGGCTGGCGCCCACCCAGGCGGTGGTGGCGACCATCGTCTCGGACGCCGACGGCTACGCCGAGGAGGTGGCGGCGAAGTTCAAGGCCGCCGGCCTGCGCGTCGAGACCGACCTGCGCAACGAGAAGGTCGGCTACAAGGTCCGCGAGCACTCCGTCGCCAAGGTCCCGGTCATCGCCGTGGTCGGCAAGAACGAGGCCGCCGAGGGCAAGGTCGCCCTGCGGCGTCTGGGCTCGCAGGCGCAGGAGATCGTCACCATTGAGGAGGCGATCCGCGTCCTGACCGAAGAGGCGACCCCGCCGGATCTAAGACGCTGATCCTTCTCCCTTGCGGGAGAAGGTGGCCCGCGAAGCGGGTCGGATGAGGGGTCTCACGACCGGGTCCGAACGACCTGTGCGACCCCTCACCCGACCGCACAAGGACGACGGCTGACGCCGCCGTGCGCGCTCTCCCTCTCCCGCAAGGGGAGAGGGCGCTGCTACAGCAGCCGCTTGCGCATCGCCTGGCTGAGCATGTCGATCAGGGTCACGGCCACAACGATGATGATCGCGATGGTCGAGACGGTCCGGTATTCGAAGGCCTGCAGGCTTTCGAACAGGGCCTGGCCGATGCCGCCGGCGCCGATCAGGCCGAGCACGGTGGCGGCGCGGCTGTTCGATTCGAAGCGGTAGAGGGCGAAGCTGGTCCACAGCGGGGCGACCTGGGGGATGACGCCCCAGGTGATCTCGTGCAGGCGGCCGCCGCCGGTCGCCTTGACGCCCTCGATCGGCCCCTTGTCGATCGACTCGACGGCTTCCGAGAACAGCTTGGCCAGCACACCGGCGGTGTTCAGGCCGATGGCAAGCACCCCCGCCAGCGGGCCGAGGCCGACCGCGACGATGAACAGGGTGGCGATGACCAGATCGGGAATGGAGCGCATCAGGTCCATGACCCGGCGCACCGGCCAGACCAGCCAGGGGGGCGACAGGTTGCGCGAGGCCATCAGGCTGAGCGGAACGGCGAGGAAGACCGCCAGGAAGGTGCCCCACAGGGCGATCTGCACCGTCAGCCACATCAGGGCGACCAGTGAGCGCCAGTCGCTGAAGTCCGGGTTGAGGAAGTCGCGCCCGTACTCGCGCATGTTCTGGCTGTTCGAGAACAGGTTGAGGATGTTGGGCAGGTCGACCTTGTCGAAGGCGGCCAGCAGCATGATGGCGAACCCGCCCCACAGCAGGACGTCCAGCGACCAGGCGGCGAGTGATTTCCGCGGCGGCTCGGGGATCTTCGAAGGGTCCGCGGCGGGCTCGCCCGGGCGGCGCGCGACGTTGAGGACGATGGCGATCACCGCCAGAAGGCCGATCAGGGCGAAGGGCCACCAGCGTTCGATCAGGGTCCCGGCACTGGCCGGCGGGGCGACCTCGGGCGGACGACCCTCACGGCGGGCCTGGTCGGCCTTCATCTCGCGGATCGGGTCCAGATAGCTGTTATCCGCGGCGCGGAACTGGGAGTAGTTCAGCCCTTCCATCACCTGGCGCTGGCGCTCGGCCTCGGGACCGAAGCCTTGGCCGTAGGTGACGAAGAAGCGCTTGATCCGGGCCTTCAGGTCGGCCGGCAGGTCGGAGCGGATGATGATGCCCGACTCCGGGATCGGCGGGGACTCCCAGATCTCCTCGATCTGGCCGGCGATCTGGGGGTTCTGGCGACGCAGGAAGACGGTGTTGACCGAGTTGGAGGTGGCCACGTCCACCTGGCCGTTGGCGACCGAGAAGGCGTTGTTCTGATGGTTGGCCGAGCGGACGGTCGAGAAGCATTCCGTCGGATTGATGCCGCGCGGACCGAAGAAATAGGTCATCGGCGCCAGGGTGCCGGAGGTCGACTGGGCGTCGCCGATGCCGAAGGTGTAGCGCTTGCCGCAGGCCGCCACGTCCTCGATCGTGATGCCCGAGCCCTTCTTCACGATGATGGTCGAGACGTAGGAATCCTTGCCTTCGATATCGACGGTGCGGGCGATGACCTCGCCTTTCGAGCGGTCGATGGCCTGCACGGCCGGCAGGGCCGAGAACCAGCCGATCTGGGCCTGGTTGGCGCGCATGGCCTCGACCAGGACGCTGTAGTTGGAGCCGAAGATCGGTTCGACCGGCAGGCCGAGTTCGCGCTCGAGGTCGTCGAGCAGCGGCTGCCACAGGGGGCCGGACGAGGCCTGGCCCTCGGCGGACAGAACGGTGAAGACGATCTTCCCCGGCCGTTCGGTCTGGGCGGAGGCGCCGGTGGCGAACAGGCCGGCGAACACGACGGCGAGCGCGAGGCAGGCGGAGAGGAGGATGCGGACGGGGTTCATGGCTTGGCTATCCGGGCCGCCTGCGGCGCCCCTGAGAAGGGATGGATGCATGGTGCGAAGGCTCATGGCTGGACCTCACGCTTGGCGCGCAGGCGCTGGAGGTCGCGCCGGGCCTCGGCGGCGGCGGCCGGGTCTCCGTCGGCGCGGGCGGCGATCAGGGCCTGGTCGGCGATCAGTTCGCGCACCGGATCGAGATAATTGTCGTCAGCGGCGCTGAAGCGGGAATAGTTGAGCGCCGCCAGAACCCTGAGCTGACGCTCGGCCTCGACGCCCTTGCCTTGGCCGTAGGTCAGGAAGAAACTGCGGATCTTCTCCTTCAGGGCAGGGTCGAGGTCGCCGCGGATCAGGATGCCGCCCTCGGGGATCGGCGGCGAGCGCCAGATCTCCTCGATCTGGTCGGCCACCGCCGGGTTGCGTCGGCGCAGCTCGTCGAGGGTGACGCTGTTCGAGGTGGCCACGTCCAGCACCCCGGCCGCGACCTCCATGGCGTTGGTCTCGTGGTTGCCGGTTCGCACCGTGCGGAAGCACTCTTCCGGATCAATGCCGCGCGGGTTGAACAGGAAGGTCATCGGAGCCAGCGTGCCCGAGGTCGACTGCGGGTCGCCGAGGCCGAAGCCTAACTGGCCTTCGCATTCCAGAATGCGATCGAGCGTGAGCCCGCCCCCACGCTTGACGATCAGGAGCGAGCGGTAGTTGTCGCCGCCGTCGAGGGCGACGGTGCGGGCGATCATCTCGGCGCCGGCGCTCTCCATCGCCTCGATGGCGGGCTGGGCCGAAAACCAGGCGGCCTGGCTGCGGCCCTGCCTCATGTCCTCGATCAGGGCCGCGTAGTTGGAGGCGAAATGCGGCTCGACCGGAACGCCGACGGCCTTGGCCATGTCATCCAGCAACGGCTGCCACAGGGGGGCCGCCGAGGCCTGTCCCTGAGCCGAGAGGATCGAGAAGGTGATCCTGTCCGGCGCATCGACGGAGGCGAGGCCGTCGCCCCGGTCGCAGCCGGCGAGGCCGAGTGCGGCGGCGGCCAGCAGACCCAGGCCGAGCGCCCGGACAGAGCCCGAAAAGCTCATGCCTTGGCTTCCCAGAAGGCGTCCTCGAACTCGGGGCCGTAGATGTCGATCAGCTGTTTGGTGTCGAGACCGACGGCGGGGCCGTCATAGACCACCTTGCCGGCCTTCAGGGCGATGACGCGGTCGCAGTAGCGGATGGCGTAGTCGACCTGGTGCAGGGTGACGATGACGCCGAGGCCGTCGCGCTGGTTCAGCTCGACCAGCAGCTCCATCACCTTGCGCGCCGAGACCGGGTCCAGCGAGGCCACCGGTTCGTCGGCGAGGATGGCGCGGGCGCCCTGGACCAGGGCGCGGGCGATGGCGCCGCGCTGCTGCTGGCCGCCCGACAGGGTGTTGGCGCGCTGCGCCGCGTATTCCGAGACCCCGACGCGGTGCAGGGCCTCCATGGCCTTGCGCTTGTCGGCGGCGGGCCAGACTCCGAGAACGCCCTGCCAGCCGGGTATGCGCCCCAGGGCGCCGAGCATGACGTTGGAGAACAGCGACAGCCGGCCGACCAGGTTGAACTGCTGGAAGATCATGCCGAGCTTCTGGCGCGCAGCGCGGACCTGGCCGGTGATGCGGCCGTTCTTCTGCACCGTCTGGCCGAACACCTCGATGACGCCCTTGCCGGGGTCGATGGTCTGCAGGCCGGTGATCGAGCGCAGCAGGGTCGACTTGCCCGAGCCCGAGGGGCCGATCAGGGCGACCATCTCGCCGGCCCCGACCTCGACGGAGACGCCGTTCAGGGCCTTGCGGGCGCCGAAGGTCTTGGACACATCGCGGACGGACGCGACGGCGGCGGCTGATGCGGTCATGGACAGGCTATCGGCGGTTGCTGGGGCGCGCCGCATGGCCCGATCGGGCCCATGGG
>JADGMZ010000182.1 GCA_015234495.1 Brevundimonas sp.
CGCCGCCGCCGGCGCCCTGGACGTCGGCGCGGCGGCAGTGGACAACCTCCCCTGCCCGACCAGCGGCGGCGAGACATCACCGCCCACGAACCTGGTGGTTCCGGCCCCGGGCCTGCTGCCCGGCGACCTGCGGCAGACGACGCGCTGCCCCGCCTGTCAGCAGCTGGCCGACGAGATCAACCGACTGCGGGCGCGTCACGCCTTCCTGGTGGCCGAACACACCCGCATCATGGCCGACATCGCCGAGGCGAACCGGCTTTCGGACGAGCGCAATCGCCTGCTCGACGAGGCCGAATACCTCAACCGCCTGATCATCGACGGCCACGTTCGCGGCGTGGGCGGCGAGCTTCGGGTCAACATCGCCCGCACGCGCGCAGAAGCGGACGCCAAGCTGGCGCGGGTGGCCGCTCTCAACCGCGAAGTGGCGCGACTGCGGGCGAGAGGGTCCGAGATCAGCGCCATCTCCGCCGAGATCGCCGACCTGAACGTGCGCCTCGACGCCCTGACGCCCCGGCTGGCCGCCTGCGAAAGCCGTGAATGTCCGGCTGTCCTCCCGGCCACGGATCTTCAGCCGAGGGTCATCATCAACACCGGCGTCGGCAATCTGCGCACCGGCAACGAGGCGGGCATCGGCTTCCGGCGCACGTCGGGCGAAGCCGAGATGTTCGCCGGCCGCAACGCCGAGACGGTGCGAATGCACATCCTCGGCGTGACCCTGTTCCCTCTGGCCTATCGGGAGTGGCTGCTGTCCGGCAGCGTTCTCTACGGACGGGGCGAGGAGAGCCGGCGCGGCGAGATCGAAGACGGCGGCGACGTCGATGTCGGCTGGCCCTACAGCGACCGCTCCCCGCAGGATTCGACCGGCCTGTTCCTGGGCAATCGCGCGGCTGTCTGGACGGCCGAGACCGAAGCGGAACTACTGAACTTCAAACTCAAGATGGTCCACACGGCCTCGGGGCCGGTGTCCTGGTTCATGTTCGCCGACTACCTGCGAAGCCGCCGGGACTACGACGGCCACATGCAGGTCGAGGCCTTCGGCGATGTCTTCAGCCAGACCCGGGACCAGCGGGTCAGCGACGACCTGGTCGGCGGCGGACTGGGCTTCCAGTATTTCGACACCGTCAGCAACCGGATCAGCGTCGGCGGCTGGACCTCGGCGGGTCTGTTCCACCGCAAGACCTCGCTCGAGGCTTCGGAACGGAACGTGTGCCCGCTGTGCAGCTCGGGGTCGGAGGGCAGTCCCGGCGGCGCCCTTGCAGCGCCCGACATCTCGATCGACGGCTCCGAACGGGATTTCGTCATCCGCATCGATGACGAGGACCGGGGACTCAGCTGGGCCCTGGCGGCCGGGGTCTACTTCAGCGTGCCGCTGTCGGACCGGGTCGCGATCGGGGCCGGCGCGGACGTGACCTGGTTCGACGAGGTCGGTGCGGTGTTCAATCCGCATTCGGGCGACCAGGTGCTGAACGGCGAGACCACCCGCCTGATGACCACCGACGCCCTGAGCTACAATTTCCGTATCGGGCTGTCGGTCGCCTTCTAGCGACCGGCGGTTCAGGCGGCGGCCGCGGCGCCCGGTCCCGAGCTGGGGCCCGGGCCCGCCAGGCCCTGCATGACCATCTTGTTGATGTCGATCAGGGCCTCGAAGTCGTCCTCGCCGCGCATGATCGCCGAGGAGTGGCGGCCGACGAACAGGCTGATCGAGATGATCTGGGCGCGCAGGCCCTTGTCCATGGCGTTGTCGGAACTGGCGCAGTCCGTGGCCAGGGTCGACCACAGCCGGCGGTTCCAGTCGAGGGCGTCGATCCGGGTGGCGATGTCCGAGGCGTCCACCGTGGAGGCGTGCATCAGCGCCCGGGTGACCTGCCCGAACAACCGGTACTCCATCTCGCGGGGGTTTTCAGCCCGCGTCGCTGCGGTCTTGTACGCCTGAAGCGACATTCGCCAGACCTTCCTCGTAATCCACTAGTTTCCGGGCGGCCATCAGCGCCTTGTAGTACTCGCGCGACATCACGTAACGCGAGGCGGCCACGCAGTCGGCCTGGACCTGCGGATTGCGCGTCGCCCCCATGAACTCGGTCAGGCGCAGGGCGAACTCGTCGTACACCTTGGGCGCGGAGGCCTCGTCGAGGTACATCATCATCACGGGGAAGTAGATGCGCTTGGCGGGGCTATCGACGTCCTCGAGCTGGAGGATGTCCTTCTCGCGCAGCACGCTGGCCTTGTTCTGCAGGATCAGAACGCCGCGCCGGTCGCCGTTCTGGACCACGGCGCCGTTGAGGACGAACTTCTCACCGGGCTTGAGCGACAGCTTCAGCGGCATTCAAGGCGTCTCCTGACAGGCGCGCGGCGACGATAGGAAGCCGGGAACGAACGCAGGCTAAACAGTCGTGGTTAACCATGTGTGTGTAGTGTCGATCAGGATAGATTCGTAACCGGACGTCCCGACATGACCAGCGCCTTGTCCGCATCGCCCGCTGCAGCGCCCCTGCCAGAGCTCCGACTGGCGGACGGCATAGCCGGCGACGCCGCCTCGCCGGCCGCCTTGGGAAACCTCGACCGCCGTCTGGCGGGGTCGCGGGCGCCCGGCCTGAAGCAACAGAAGAAGCTGATCACCCTGATGAGGTCAGCGGTGGCCGCGATCCGGGACCATGACTACCTCGCGGGATCCCAGTGGGCGCTCAAGGCCCTCCAGCTGGACGAGACCAATGGGCTCGCCTGGCACATCCTGGCGATCTCTCGCGAGAAGGAAGGGGCGGTGTCCCAGGCGATCATGGCTTACGAGGCGGCCTTGAAGCTGCTTCCCGACGAGCTCGCGATTGCAGCAGACCTTGGTCGCCTGGCCCAGCGCCTGCGGCAATTCGAGATCGCTGAAAAGCTGTTCTTCAAGTGCCTTGCCCGGTCCCCCGGCGACATCGAGGTCACAAACAACCTGGCCTGCGTCCTGCGGGATCAGGGTCGTTACGGTGACGCGGTCGAAATCCTGAAAGGAATTCTCTCGATAGAGCCCGGCCAGCCGCTCTTGTGGAACACCCTGGGTACGGTCCTGAGCGACCAGGGTGAGATGGCCGGATCAATGGTCTTCTTTGACGAAGCGCTCCGGCTGGATCCTGGCTTCAGCAAGGCCCGCTACAATCGAGCCAACGTACGCATGGCCTTGGGGGAGCCCCGGGAGTCGCTGCGCGACATCGACATCGCGCTTTCCCAGGTCGACGAGCCTGTCGAAATCGACACCATGCTCCTCGCCAAGGCCCTGACCCAGTTGTTCGTCGGCGATCTCGAAGACGGCTTCAAGAACTACGAAGCCCGCTTCTCCATGAATCTTGAGGGTGCTGTCCAGTTCAGCCTCGACTGCCCGAAGATGCAGGTCGACGATGAGCTGCGGGGAAAAACTCTGCTGGTCATTGGTGAGCAGGGGCTGGGTGACGAAGTTCTGTTCGCCAACGCCCTTCCCGATCTCGTCTCGGAACTTGGACCCGACGGCCATCTGGTTCTAGCCGTAGAGCCGCGACTGATCCCGCTCATGCAACGGAGCTTTCCGGACGCAACGGTGATCGCCCACAAGACGGTGAGGCACGACGGGCGTCTCGTTCGGTTCGTCGAACAGCCTGCCCCGGCTGCGGACGGCTGGCTCCCGATTGGCAGCGTATTCGGCCGCTATCGGCCATCCCCCGGCGCGTTTCCGCAAGGGGAGACCTTTCTCACTCCCGATCCGGACCGTGTGGAGCACTGGCGCAAGGAACTGGCCAGCGCCGGTGACGGCCCCAAGGTTGGGGTGGTGTGGAAAAGCCTCCGCCTTGACGGCAGCCGCCGCCGCTACTTCTCCCCGTTCGACCTGTGGCGTCCCGTCCTGACGACGCCGGGGGTCGTCTTCGTGAATCTGCAGTACGGCGACGTCACGGCGGAACTGGAAGCAGCGAAGGCCGAGGGGCTCTCATTGTGGACGCCTCCCGACATCGACCTGAAGGACGATCTGGACGACCTGGCGGCGCTGAACTGCGCCCTGGACCTCGTTCTGGGGCCGCCCAACGCCACCAGCAACATAGGCGCCGCGTGCGGTGCGACCTGGTGGGCGCTCACGACGCCAGACGCCTGGCCTCGGTTCGGGACAGACCGGTACCCCGCCTACCCGAGCACGAAGATTTTCCCCATTGAGGGCTTCGGGGCGTGGGATGGCGCCATGGAGCGCCTCAGGGCGGCTCTCGCGACCTGGGTCGAAGGCGCGTCCAAAC
>JADGMZ010000183.1 GCA_015234495.1 Brevundimonas sp.
ACCTGTCAGGGCTGATCGTGCTGCCGACCCTGACCCTGCACGCGCGGCGCGACCCGACGGTCAGCTATCAGTCGGAGGCGATCTACGCCGCCATCGTCAGGGCCGCCGGGCGATCGCACCTGCTGGTCCAGGCCGCCACCGACGAGGATCAGCACAGCAAGCTGGCCGAGGGCGGCTATATGACGGCGCTGGCGGCGCTGGAGCAGTGGATATCCGACGGCCGCCGCCCTGACCCCGCCGGCTTCCAGGCCGCCTGCCAGCGGCTGGCGCAGCCGGACGCTTGCCGTTTCGTGGACCCGGCGGCGCCCTAGACGTCCAGGGCCGCCGTCGCGGGCTTCAGGACGGGCGGGTCGTCCGCGGGACGTAGGTGTATCCGACGCCGCGAATGGTCTGGATCGGCTGGCCGCAGTTCAGGGCGTCCAGTCTCTGACGAAGCCGGCAGACGGTGGTGCGGAACGCCGGCGCGCCGCGGGGCCCGGAGCCGAGCGCCCGGGCGCCCTCGTCGCAGGTGAACACCACGCCGGGGTGCGACAGGAACAGCCGGAGCGCCGCAGCATGGGCGGGCGGCAGCACGATGCTACGGCCGCTGGGGGCGATCGCCGAACGGGTCACGGGATCCAGCCGCCATTCCGCGGCCTCGGGCTTGCGCGCCGGCGCAAGCTCGTCGTGCCGCCGGGTGCGGCGAAGCAGCGCCCGGACGCGCGCCAGCACGAGCCGGTCGGCCACCTGTCCGACCAGCAGGTCATCAGCCCCCAGTTCGAGCGCCACGATCTCGTCCACGACGTCGGCGGCGGCGGCGATGAGCATCAGCGGGGTCCGCGGACCCGACGCGACCATCTGGCAGAAGGCCAGCTCGTCGCCGACGAGGGACGGGCACTCGAACACGATCAGGTCGAGGCGGGCGGCTGACATCATCTGGCGGGCGGCGTTGAGATCGGCGGCCTCGAGAACCGCCAGCCCGGCGTCCTCGAACAGCGGGGCGAGACGGAGCCGGGTCGCCGCAGAACGGCTGATCAGCATCACCGTCGGGGCGCCGCGGGCCGCGTCGGGGGCGGCTTCGCGCGGCTCGGCGAGAGCCGGCGGCGCACCGGCGGGGTGCGGCAGATCGATGATCATGGTCATGGCTGGAAATGCCCGGTGGTGTTGGCCGCCGGGGCGTCCTTTGCAGGCGCATGCCGAAGGTGCGTCAATTGTGATCTTCGCTCGCCGCCAAAACGACAAAATCTGCCGCGACGCCCAACGGCCCCGCAGCCTTCGCCGCGGTCCAGCAAAGAGTACGTGTCATGACGTTGATCGCAGGAACCGCCGACTCCTTGATGGAGCAGACGCTTCTGGCGGTTGAGTCGCTCAACGCCGCTCCCTCCCAGCGATGCGTCGTCGCCCGGATGGCGGAATTCCTGCAGCAGTTCGGCATCTCCGCCTTCGGCATGACGCGATTGCCGCGCCTGGCGGGCACCAGGCCGGATGTGTTGCTCGACGCCTGGCCGGATGGCTGGTCCGAACACTACCGGGAGGCCGGATTCTATCGTCACGATCCCATCGTCCAGCATTCCCTGAGCGCCCGGGACGTGTTCGCCTGGGACGAGGTGCCGCGGGACTACATGGACGACCCGCTCGCCGCCGCCATCCCGCAGCAGGCGGCCGAGTTCGACATGCGTGAAGGCCTGTGCGTGCCGTTGCCGTCCGCCCTCGGCGTCGGCAGCCTGTGGCTGGGCGGCGCGCGGCTGGAGCGGGTTCCAGGTCTGAAGCAGGCGGTGCGATTGCTCGCCTACCACGTGTCGCAAGCGGTCGAGTCCCTGCCGCCGATGCCGGCGGGCGTGCGGGCGCTCACCGTGCGGGAGTCTGACGTGCTGGCCTGGATCGCCGGCGGCAAGACGACGCGCGATGTGGCGACGATCCTCAACATTTCCGAGCATACGGTGGGGGAGCACCTGAAGAACATCCGCAGGAAGCTGGGAACGAGCAACAACACCCACTCCACGGTCCGCGCCCTGCAGCTAGGTCTGCTGCGGCTCTGAAACCATACCGGAAAGCCGGTATGGCGACGCGAGGGCGGTCTCGTGCACACCGTCGCCGAAATGGCCCCTGGACCGGGGCTCCGTGGGCGTACATGCGACTCAAGGCGACCTTCACCATCGAACTCGAGGCCAGCGACTTCGTGGAAGCGGCGCGGCACCAGCGCGTGCTGGAGGAAAAACTGGCCGCACTGCGGGAGACCTTCCCGCGCTCGCAGCTGAAGATCGTCAACGGCCGCGAGCGCCGGCAGGCGCGGCCGGCGGCCAGACCGATCAATCCGAACATCACCGGCCGCCTGCACGCGTACAGCGACTAGACCGGCCATGGCCTTCGATCTGATCCGCGGCGCGCCGCCGCCGACCCGTCGCCGGAACGCCCTGCTCGAGGCGCTGGAGCTGTTCCGCGACGCGGACCCGAACACGCGCCTGTCGACCGTGCTGGCCTTCCTCTACCTGTGCGAAAATGAAGGCTTCTGCGTCAGCGAACTGGCCGCCGCGGCCGGCATGACGCTGGCCACCGCCTCGCGGGCGGCCCGCTCGCTGACGGCGCCGGACGCGCCGGGAGCCCTGCCGCCGGCCCTGGGGCTGGCCGAGCTCAGGCCGATCGGAAAGGTCCGCGCCCTGCATCTGACGGCCGCAGGGCGCGCTTTGCGTGACCGGCTGGACCGGACCTTCGTTCATGCAACAACGATCGCGCAACAAGAATACGCGAAGTAACGCCCATTTGCAGTTCTGCAAACGTACAAGTTGTTGCGGATGAGGCACGGTTTGTCCCTTCTGTGTCGACTTTGTGAAAACCTGACTACTAAAGCATGCGGCATGACGCTTATGGTCCGCGCCGCATGAATATTCCTCCATGTGGAGGCCCGACCGCGACGGCAGCTTCGATGTCAGCGAGGTCGAATGCGTAGGTGTTTGGAGAAGACCCTTATGAACAGCAGAAGTATCCGGGCTGGCCTGCTGGCCACCAGCGTCCTGGCGGGCCTGGCGTCCCTGACCTCGCCGGCGCTGGCGCAGGACGCCACGACCACCGCCCTGCCGACGCAGGAGCCGGTCGCCGAGGTCGAGGAAGTCGTCGTCACCGGTTCGCGCATCCGCCGCGATCCGACCAATTCGCCGACCCCGCTGATCCAGGTTCAGCGCGAGGATCTGCTGTCCACCGGCCAGACCACGGTCATCGACTACCTGGCCACCATCCCGGCCCTGTCGAACTCGGTCGTGCCGTCCGACACCACCGGCTCCGGTCTGGGTGACGGCGGCCTGTCGCTGCCGAACCTGCGCTCGCTGGGCTCGAACCGCACCCTGACCCTGGTCGACGGTCGTCGTCACGTGGGCTCGAACGGCGGTTCGCTGTCGGTCGACGTCGACACCGTGCCGCGGCTGATGATCGAGAACATCGAGATCGTCACCGGCGGCGCCTCGTCGGTCTACGGCGCCGACGCCGTCTCGGGCGTCATCAACTTCGTGCTGCGCAAGGACTTCGAAGGTCTGGAGATCGACGCCAACTACGGCATGATCAACCAGAACGGCGAAGCCAACCGCCGCCTGTCGGCCCTGATCGGCCACAACTTCCTCGACGGCCGTCTGAACGTCTACGCCCACGGCGAGTACGAGGAAGTCGACGAGGTCACCTCGCTCGACATCGACTGGCTGCGCAACGCCCCGGTCCGCATCGGCGTCGACGCCGACCCGACCACGGCCCAGAGCGACGGCATCATTGACGCCCTGACCTACACCGGCGTGCGCCGCATCGACCTGCCGCGCTGGGGCCAGACCACCCTGGCCAACGTGTCGCGTCCGAGCGCCCTGAACGACCCCGACGTGCCCTATGTCGACTGCTTCTCGGGCACCGGCTCGGCCGCCGGCTTCTCCTACAGCGCCAACTGCTTCGGCGTTCAGCCGGGCGCGACCTTCTGGTATGACGGCCCGACCGCCCGTCTGGCCGACTTCGGCCAGCGCGTCGGCGAGACCGGCATCAACCGTCCGTACAACTTCGGCGGCGACGGCGAGAACGTGGCCGAGTTCAGCACCGGTTCGCGCGTGCCGCGGTCGGAATCGGCCCGGTTCCAGACCGGCCTGACCTTCGAGGTGACGCCGGACATCGAGTTCTACGCTGAAGGCAAATACGTCACCGAAGACACCTTCGACCTGTCGCAGCCGACCTTCTACGACATCGACCTGGTGAATTCGTACGGTGCGGGCTCGGCGAACCCGATC
>JADGMZ010000184.1 GCA_015234495.1 Brevundimonas sp.
AGGGTGCGCGCGCATGTCCGGGGCCTCGTCAAAGCGCATTCTGCGAACCACCGCCGCCGCCGCCGCGGCCGGCGCGGTCGCCTTTGCGCCGCTCGCCCCCCTGGCCCAGGACGCCGCCTCGCTGGCGCCCGTGACCATCCGCATCGGGGCCAACGCCGAGTTCACCCGCCTGGAATTCGCCGGCGTGGTCGGGTCCCGCTCGCAGGTGCGCCAGGAAGGCGACCAGGTCATCGTGCGCATCGGCTCCACGGCCGCGCCCGACGTCTCCCGTCTCAGGGTCGATCCGCCCAAGGGCGTCCGCAAGGTCGAGACCCGCGCCGTTCAGGGCGCGACCGAACTGGTGCTGACCCTCGCCGCCGGGGCCGGCGCCCGCTCGGGCAGCGCCGACGGCGCGGTCTATGTGAACCTCTACGCCGAGGCCCCCGCGGCCCGGCCCGGCCCGGCCGCTGCGCCCGTGCCGGTGGTCGCCCAGGCCTCGGCCGACAAGGTCAGCCTCGCCTTCCGCTGGCCCTCCGCCGTCGCGGCCGCCGTGTTCCGCCGCGGCGAGGCGGTGTGGATCGTCTTCGACTCCGCCGCCCGCCTGGACCTGACCGGCGCGACCGACCTGGGCCCGGCCACGGACGTGCACTGGACCGCCGGCCGCGATCACGTCGCCGTCCGCGTCGCCGCCCCCGCCGCCGCTCCCGTCTCGGCTGTGGCCGACGGCGCGATCTGGACGGTGACCATCGGCGGCCCGCCGGTGGCCGTCGCAGGCGTCCGCGTCGGGCGCGACGATACCGGCAAGCCCGCCCTCGTCGCCCGCATGGCCGGCGCCACCAGGGCGGTCTGGCTGACCGATCCGCTGGCCGGCGACCGCTTCGCCGCCGTCACCGCCCTGGCTCCGGGCAAGGGCTTCGCCGACCGACGCCGGACGATCGACCTGGCCCTGCTGCCCACCGCCCACGGCCTGGCGGTCGAGACCACGGCCCCCGACCTGGCGGTGCACGCCGACGGCGACCTGGTCACCCTGAGCCGCCCCGGCGGTCTCATCCTGTCGCCCCCATCGGCCGGTCTGGACCACACCCCGACGACCGAGGGCGCACCGGTGCGGGCCCGCCACCCCGGCCTGATCCTCGCCGAATGGGCCGAGGTCGGCCACGCGGGCTTCCCGGCCCGCTACCGCCAGCTCCAGAACGCCGCCGCGGCCGAGGCCGCCGACGCCGGCGAGGATCCCCGCGCGCCGGTCGAGGCCCGCTTCGCCTTCGCCCGCTTCCTGCTCGGCTCGGGGCTCGGCTACGAAACGATCGGGGTGCTCGACGCCATCGCCGCCCAGGCCCCGAACATGGCCGGCGAGCCCGAGCTGCGGGGCCTGCGCGGCGCCGCCCGCGCCTCCATCGGCCGGTTCGAGGCGGCCCAGGGCGATTTCGCCTCCGCGGCCGTCGCCGGCGACCCGGCCTCCGCCGTGTGGCGCGGCTACATGGCCTCGGTCCGGGGCGACCACGTCGCGGCCCGCCAGGCCTTCGCCGCCGGGGCTGAGGCCGTGGACGCCTTCCCCCGGGCGTGGCGCGCCCGCTTCGGCGCCGCCCACGCCCTGTCGGCCCTGGAGACCGGCGACCTGGGCGCCGCCCGCACCCTGCTGTCCTACGCCTTCAGCCAGGACGCCCCGGCCGCCGACCAGCTCACCGCCCGCCTCGTCCAGGCCCGCCTGTTCGAACTGGACGGCCGTTCCGATCGGGCCTTGGCGCTGTACACCGTCATCGGCCGCGCCCCCATGGACGCCATCGCCGTGCCGGCGAAGCTGGGCGCTGTGCGCCTGTCGCTGGCCAAGGGCGCGATGAAGCCGGCCGACGCCGCCACCGCCCTCGAGGCCCTGCGCTGGCGCTGGCGCGGCGACGCCACGGAACTGGCCGTGATCCGCCAGCTGGGCCAGCTCTACCTGTCCCAGGGCCTGTACCGCGAGGCCCTGACAGCCCTGAAGGGCGCCGGTCCCGGCATGCACCGGCTCGAGGGCGCGACCGACATCCAAGCCGACCTCGCCGCCGCCTTCCGCAGCCTGTTCCTCGAAGGCGGAGCCGACGGCCTGCAGCCGGTCCAGGCGCTGGGCCTGTTCTACGACTTCCGCGAACTGACCCCCATCGGCGCCGACGGCGACGAGATGGTGCGCCGTCTCGCCCGCCGGCTGGTGGATGTCGACCTGCTCGACCAGGCCGCCGAACTGCTGAAATACCAGGTCGACAACCGTCTGGACGGGGTGGCCAAGGCCCAGGTCGCAACCGACCTGGCCACTGTCTACCTGATGGACCGCCAGGCCGAAGCCGCCCTGCAGGCGATCTGGAGCACCCGCACCACCCTGCTGCCCTCGGCCCTGAACGCCGAGCGCCGGGTGCTGGAGGCGCGGGCCCTGACCGGTCTGGGCCGCTACGACCACGCGCTGGAGGTGCTCGGCTCCGACGCCGGCCGCGAGGCTCGCGACGCCCGCGCCGAGGTGCTGTGGAAGCAGCAGAAATGGGCCGAGGCCGCTGTCCTCTATGACGCCTGGCTGGGCGACCGCCACAAGGATCCCGCGGCGCTCACCGTCGACGAGGAAGCCCGGCTGATCCGGGCCGGGGTGGGTTATTCCCTGGGCCGCGACCGCGCGGCCCTGTCGCGGCTGTCGCGCAACTACCGGCCGTTCGTGGCCGGGGCCAGGGCGAGGGCGGCCCTGTCGATCGCCCTCGACGCCGGGCAGGGCGACGGCCCCTCGGCCGATGACTTCGCCGCCCTGACCGCTTCGGCCGACACCTTCGCCGGCTGGGTCTCGACCATGAAGGCCGAGCTCAGACGGAAAACGGGCGGAGACCGACCCGCGGCCCCCGCCCGTCCTCAAGCAGCGGCGGCGGCGCCTGCGAGGCCCGCCGCCTGAACCCTCGGGGTTCTTACTTGTTGACCGCGTCCTTGAGCGGCTTCGACACGCGGAAGCGCACGGCCTTGGAAGCGGCGATCTTGATGGTCGCGCCGGTGGCCGGGTTGCGGCCTTCGCGGGCGGCGCGGGCGGCGGTGTCGAACACGCCGAGGTTCGAGATGCGCACGTCGCCGCCGGATTTCAGCGATTTGTGGATGTTCTCGACGATGGCGGTCAGGACCTTGCCGGCGTCGGCTTGCGAGACGCCCGCGTCCTTGGCGACGGCGGCGATGAGTTCGGCTTGAGTGGTCATTGTGGGTCGTTTCCCGATTGAAGCTCGCCCCCCGATTCAAGGGCGATGACGGACGGATTGACGCCGCTTTTTCTTCCCTTGGCAAGCGACTTTGCCGTTCAAACGCCCACGGGGTGGGGATTTATCCGCTACCGGACGCTCGCTGGAAGCTCTCGACCAGGCTCCCGGCGACCAGTCTCCAGCCGTCCACGAGCACGAAAAAGATCAGCTTGAAGGGCAGGGAAATGACCACCGGCGGCAGCATCATCATGCCCATCGACATGAGCACGCTGGCGACCACCAGATCGATCACAAGGAACGGAACGAAAAGGAGAAATCCGATTTCGAAGGCCCGCTTCAGTTCGCTGATCATGAAGGCCGGAGTGACCACCCTGAGGGGCAGGTCGGCGGCGGGGGTGGCGGCCTCCACGCTGGACAGCCGGGTGAACAGGGCGAGGTCGTCCTGGTCCACCTGACCGAGCATGAAAGTCTTCACAGGTTCCGAGGCCGCATCGAAGGCCTGGGGCAGCTCCATCTGCTGATCCAGCAGGGGTCGGATGCCCGAATCATAGGCGTCCTGCCAGGTCGGAGCCATGACGATGGCGCTCAGAAACAGGGCGAGGGAGACCAGGACGGCGTTGGGCGGGGACTGCTGCATGCCCAGGGCGGTCCGGAGCAGCGACAGCACGACCACGATGCGCACGAAGCTGGTGGTCATGATCACGATCGACGGCGCCAGCGACAGCACCGTCATCAGCCCGACCAGCTGCACCACCCGCTCGGTCAGCCCCGAACCGGTTCCCAGGTCGATGTTGATCGCCGATCCCGACTGGGCGACTTCCTGGGCCAGGGCGCCCAGCGGCCACGCCAGGCACAGGGCGGTGGTCAGCAGCGACAGCAGCGCGGCGCGTTTCAGCTCCTCGCGGCTGGGCAGGGCGAAAATCTTCTCCCTCCCCCGGTGGGGGAGGGGGGTCGAGCGGCGCGAGACCGGGTGCGGGCGCCTCCGCGAAGCAGGCTCGGGCGCCCTCGTCGCCGGGCCCTCCCCGCTCGACACCTGGACCGTGGAGGTGCCCGCCAC
>JADGMZ010000185.1 GCA_015234495.1 Brevundimonas sp.
CGGCTCCATCCACGGTGATCTTTTGGCTGGCCGCCTCCTTTACGGTGACGGTCACCTGTGGATTGCGCAGGTAGTTGGCCGCCAGCCGCTGCGCGATATCAGCCGATAACTCCCCGGCCGTTCGCCCTCCGGCTCGCACGGCTCCGATCAGAGGCATGTTGATATTGCCCGATGTGTCGACCAGGAGCCCCGCGAACGAAAGATCCTCCACCTGAAAGACCCGGACGTCGAGCGCGTCTCCCACGCCGATGCGGTACTCGGCCTGCGTCCCTGAAAGCGGTGAGATCGGCTCCAGATCAACGGGCTGTGCCACGGTCATCTGGCTTAGATCCATACTCGGCCCTCCACAGCCGCAGAGCAGGGCGGCCGAAAGGATCGCTGGAAGCGAAAGCATGCGCGTCATGGGTGACGAAACCTCTAAAAGCTCAGCGGCAGCACGGGGACGCGCCGGCCAACCGGCATCCGACCGGCCCCTGCCAACAACCCGACCGTACCCGCGGTCTTGTCCAACAACAGGCGCGGGCGGTCAACGTCGCGCAAAGGTTAAATCGAGGCCGTTGGCGTGAGGCGGGATCGCTCCCGCCAACGTCGCGCCGCACCGCTTACCTGTTGAAGATCGTATCTGTTTGCCAAAGGTCCCCGAATCTGGCACCCGACCGGGCTTGCATTTCAAGCTTGGGTTTAGCGGGATGTTCGAGTCCGTCAGGTGGATGGCTCGACCATCGAAGGGAGAGTGATGGCTGCTGCCGGCGCTGCGCAAGCTGATCGGAACAGAAGCTCGGGGAGAAGATCTGATCGGCACGTCGACCTGCTGGGCCCTCAGAGCGTCCAACCAGTCAGCCGTGCGAGTTCCCTCCGCGCCATGGTTCGCGTAAACGTGCTTCTTCCGCGCGCTCCTTGCCTCCGACCGGATCGGGGGCGGATGGTCGTTTCGTCTGCGCGTCTCCAATCGGCGGACGTCGCCGGGGCCCGGGTTCGCCCAGAAGTCTTACAATCGTCAACCCTCGACAATCCGAGGGTCGTCGAAAACTGGGTCCACCATGCTCTGTTCTCAGGCGCTAACGGATAATATCATGCCGCAGATCTCCGTCGTCGTGCCGGTCTACAATGCCGAAAAATACATCGCCGACACCTTGGCGTCGATTGCGGCGCAGACCTTCGGCGATTTCGACGTGCACGTTGTCGATGACTGTTCTACAGACGGATCAAGCGTGATCATACGGCGCTTTTGCGAACAGGATTCACGATTTCACTACCATCGTTCCCCAAGCAATTTCGGGGGCCCGGCCGGACCGCGCAACCTGGGGATCGCTGGATCGGAAGGCGATTACGTTGCCTTCTGCGACGCCGACGACCTTTGGGCCCCGCACAAGTTGGAGGTGCAGTTGGCCGTCGCGAAAGAAAGCGGGGCCGACGTCGTCTCGGCGATTGCGCGTGACTTTCCCGACGGAGAGTCGCCGAAGCCATTTCGGAAGCCCGTTGGGCCGATTCCTCTCGGAACGGTCTCCCACGGCATGCTCCTGCTCAAGAACTGGATCTCGCTTTCCAGCGTCCTGGTGCGTCGATCCGCCCTTGCGGCCGCCGGTCCGTTCAACACCGCCCGATCCCACATCGCCGTTGAAGATTTCGACATGTGGTTGCGCATCACGGCCGGTGGAGCTCGTGTGGTTCGCGTGGGTGTTCCCTTGGTTCATTATCGGAAAGTCCAAACATCGATCTCGGCCCGGAAGACCATGATGATCGGGAAGGCGCTGAACGTGATTGGCGAAGACTATGCGAGACGAGGAAAGGCGCCGCACTACGCTATTCTGCGTCCGGTGCACTGGATTTTGTATTTGGGCACCTCGGTCTATATGCGCGTCTTGAAACGCGAACTGTAGTCCCCGGGTAGATATTAGAATTGGGTTTGCAGATGACGACGCGTCATGATTTGAAGAAAATTCTGGTTACTGGGGCGGCCGGCTTTCTGGGGAGCCATCTGTGCGATCGGCTCATCGCCCAGGGACATGAAGTGCTGGGAGTCGACAACTATTTCACCGGGAGTCGCTCGAATATCGCGCACCTTCTGGGCGAGCCGCGATTCGAGATGATGCGGCACGATGTGACTTTTCCGCTGTTCGTCGAGGTCGACGAGATCTACAACCTCGCTTGCCCCGCTTCGCCGGTCCACTATCAGCATGACCCGGTCCAGACGACAAAGACCAGCGTGCACGGCGCGATCAACATGCTGGGGCTGGCCAAGCGGACCGGGGCCAAGATCCTCCAGGCATCGACTTCGGAAGTCTATGGAGACCCCGCCGAACACCCCCAGACCGAGGCCTACTGGGGCAACGTAAACCCGATCGGTCCGCGGTCCTGCTATGATGAAGGAAAGCGCTGTGCCGAGACGCTGTTCTTCGACTACCACCGCCAGAACGGCGTCCGCATAAAAGTGATGCGCATCTTCAACACGTACGGGCCGCGGATGCACCCGGAGGACGGACGCGTCGTCTCGAATTTCATCATGCAGGCGCTTACCGGACAACCGATCACTATCTACGGCGACGGGGGACAGACCCGGTCGTTCTGCTACGTCGATGACCTGGTCGACGGCATGATCAAGTTGATGGAGTCGCCCGACGAAATCACCGGACCGATCAACGTGGGGAATCCGGACGAATTCACCATTCGCCAGCTCGCGGAAAAGGTTGTCGAAATGGTTGGCGCCGACGCTGGACTCGTATTCAAGGATCTTCCCGTGGACGATCCGATGCAGAGAAGGCCTGATATCAGCAAGGCCAGGACGCTACTGAATTGGGAGCCGACGATCCCGCTCGACGCCGGCCTCGGCCATACGATCGACTATTTCCGAGCGCTGGTGAATGAGCGCCAGGACCCGCGACCCAGCCAATGACACTCCGACGGAAAACGCAGGCCGGAGCGCCCTCGCCGATGATGTCGATCCTGTGGTTCAGCACAGGATTTGCGGTCGTTGCTGCGCTATTCACGGGCTTCGTGTTCGACTATTGGCCCCTTGGTTTTGTCCTGTTGATCGTCGGCTCAAGTCTTATTGCTCTGACTGGATACTCGGCGGGCACCTTCCGGATGCAGGCGTCCGCCGACCGCATCATACATACAACAGTATTCTTTAATATTGTCGTCTGCCTTATCGCGCTTCTTGGACTGGCAGCAATGTATTATGACCGCGCGTTCCTTAGAGGTATTGATTATTCGACCTTGGGGATGGCAGGTGCTCGGGCGGAACTCACTCGCGTCGGAGATCGCGGTGGCATTATCAGCGTTCTCGGAAACCTTTTTTCGACAGCGATCTATTTGCCGACGATCAACCTCGTTTTCGACTGGGAGCGGTGGGGTAGAAGTCGGTACGCGGTCTTGGCGTTCGTGATCATGGGTGTGATTGGTCTGACCTACATCACAGGTGGCCGCACGGCCTTGTTAATCGCAGTTGCCGTCGCCGCTGCAGCGATGCTCGGCCGCGGAGCGCTCGGCATGCGACGCCTTCCGAGCTTTCTAAGCCCGGTTAGCCTGACCGTCAGCGTGGTTGTCCTCGTCGGGCTATTCGGCACTGTGTTTGCTGTTCGGGCGAGCACGTTCGGCGTGTCGAGCGGCGCGGTCTATCTTTCTCAAATGTGCTTTCATCTGTCACAGCCGTCGCTGGAGATCGCGGTTCGCTGTTCGACCATCGCCCAGTCCACCGACTTCCAGGTGTTGGACGACGTGGTGAACTACGGAATATCCGTGCTGCTGTATGCGTTTCACGTCGCCTGGGTAGGCCAGAGCGTATTCGGTGCCGTCAACCCTGGTGCACTCACCTCTTTCGAGGGGCCGCAGGCGCTGTTTCTCGGTCGTTTCGGCCTCGAGCTTGTGGCCACTGACTACGCCGGCTACTTCATCCCCGCGGCGGCCAGTCTGGTTTATGACTTCGGCTTCCTGGAGATGGCGCTGGGATTCGCCATCCTGGGGCTGATCACCGGATTTTTTCACGCCAAGATGGTCATGGGGCGCTTTTTCTTCGGACGGGTGGCATTCTGCTTCGCTTGCGCGGGACTCATAATTTCCGTGATGATCAGTCCCGTTAATCTGCCGATTTTCTTGCTCGCGGGGCTGTCGATCATGAGCGTCGTCGCGGCTACGACCTTCGCTCGCCTGATCGGCCTGATACCGTCGAGCAGCGTCCTCAGAGAATTCAGGCGGAAACCGGGCTACC
>JADGMZ010000186.1 GCA_015234495.1 Brevundimonas sp.
GGCCAGGCGCGACAGGGCCTTCAGCGTCGCGCGCAACTCTTCCAGCGTATCGCGGATCTGGGCCTGCGGCCCCAGCTCGCGGCGGATCCAGCGCTCGACCACCGGCTGCGACGCCGCCCACAGGTCGTGGTCCGGATTGAGTCTGCGGGCCACGCCCTCGACCGAGACCATGGTCTTCTGGAGCAGGATCAGCTCGGGCCGCAGATGCATGTCGAACAGGGCGGTGATCTCGAACAACTGGCCCAGCAGCCGGCCCATCGACACCTGCGACGCCTGTTTGCCGATCACCGGCTCGCCCACCGCGCGCAGGGCCTGGGCGAAGGCCTCCACCGAATGTTCGGGGGGGACGTAGCCGGCCTCGAAATGCACCCGGCTGATGCGGTCGTAGTCGCGGCTGAGGAAGCCCCAGAGGATCTCGGCCAGATAGCGCCGCTCGGACGGGCCCAGCCGCCCGACGATGCCGAAGTCGATGGCGGTCAGCTCGGCCGGGGCGTGGCAGAACAGATTGCCCTCGTGCAGGTCGGCGTGGAAGGTCCCGTAGTCCAGCGCCTGGGTCAGGAAGGCCTGCACGACGTGGTCGGCCAGGGCGTTGCGGTCCAGCCCCGGCTGTTCGGCGGCGGCCGGGTCGGTCATCGGCAGGCCCGGGGCCCATTCCAGCGTCAGCACCCGCTTGCCGACCCCGTCCCAGATCACCGCCGGGGCGGTCATGTGGCTGCCGCCGTCGCCGCGCGCCCTGTCCATGATGTCCTTGAGCTCGGAGGCCGCGGCGGCCTCCAGCCGCATGTCGAGTTCGAGCTGCAGCGCCCGGGCGATGGTCTCGACGAAGGCGGACGGCTCCAGCCGCCGCGCCGGGGCGACGAAGCGCACGGCCAGACGGGCGGCCAGCCGCATCGAGTCCAGCCCCTGGGCGACGCGGCGCTCCACACCCGGCCGCAGCACCTTGACCGCCACCTTGCGGCCGTCGGCCAGGGTGGCCGGATGGGCCTGGGCCAGGGAGGCGGCGGCGACCGGCGGGCCGAAGTCGGTGAACAGGGCCTCGACCGGCCGGCCCAGCGAACGCTCGACCTCGCGCCGGGCCTGATCGACGGGGAAGGGCTCCAGGGCGTCCTTGAGACGGCCCAGGTCGCGGGCGAATTCGACGCCGAAGATGTCGGCGCGGGTGGCGAGCACCTGACCCAGTTTGATGGCCACAGGGCCGAGGTGTTCGAAGGCCTTGCCGAGCCGCTGGCCCGGCCGGCCCGCGCGCCCCTCGCGTCCGGCGAAGGCGTGCAGCAGATGGGCGATCCAGCGCACCCAGATCGGCAGCAGCGGGGTGATCTCGCGCGGCGCCAGGGCGTCGTGGCGGACCAGCACCCAGCCCCAGCCGAGCAGGCGCACGAAGGCGTCCACCGGATGCCGCACGGGGACCGTGGCCGGCGGCGGCGGCGGGGTGGCGGGATCGATGCGGCGGCTCAGATCGCCCACCCGTGATGGATCGCGGCGACGCCGCCGGACAGGTTGGTCACCGTCACCCGGCTGAACCCCGCCGCCTCGATCATGACCTTGAAGGCCGCCTGGTCGGGGAAGCGCCGGATGCTCTCGACGAGATACTGGTAGCTGTCGCGGTCCCGCGCGACCCATTCGCCGATGCGCGGGATGGCGTGGAAGGACCAGGCATCATAAGCTTTGCGCATCGCCGCCGTGGTGGGGCGCGAGAACTCCAGGCAGAGGAAGCGGCCGCCGGGCCTGAGCACCCGCCGCGCCTCCGCCAGCGCCTGCGGAATGTCGGCGACATTGCGAATGCCGAAGCTGATCGAATAGGCGTCGACCGAGGCGTCGGGCAACGGCAGGGCCATGGCGTCGCCGACGCTCCACGACATCTCCGGCTCGCCGCCCTTGTGGACCCCGGCCATGATCATCTCGGCGTTGTAGTCGAGCACGATCACCGAGGCGTCCTCGCCGCCGCGCCGCTGCTGGGCCGCACGCGCCATCTTCGCATAGCGGCGGGCCATGTCGCCGGTGCCGCCGGCCACGTCGAGGATGGTCTCGCCCGGGCGCGGATTCAGCTTCGCCGCGGCGGCGTCCTTCCACAGCCGGTGCACGCCCACGCTCATCAGGTCGTTCATCAGGTCGTAGTTGGAGGCGACGCTGTCGAACACGCCGCGGACCAGCCGCACCTTCTCGGTCGCATCCACGTCGCGGAAGCCGAAGGATGAGGTCTTGCCAGGAGGGGCGTCAGAGGGAGCCGCGTCGGTCATGTCGGCGGTCTAGCGTTTCCCGCGGGTTCCGTCATCCGTCCGCGTGGCCGCAGCCTTGCCACGCGTCCGCTCAATGCCGGACGTTGGGTCGCGGCACGCCGAGATCCTTCATCACCCCGCGCATGGCGGCGTAGCAGCCGCAGGAGGCCTGCTCGAGCGCCCGCCGGTCCAGCACCTCGACCCAGCCGCGGCCGCGACGGATCAGCCCCTTGTCCTGCAGCACCGAGCCGACCTCGGAGACGGTGGCGCGGCGCACGCCGAGCATGCCGGCGATGTCGGACTGGGTCAGGGCGAAGCGGTCGGCGTCGGCGCGGTCGTGGATGGTCAGCAGCCAGCGCGCCAGCCGCTCGTCCAGCCGGTGCTGGGCGTTGCAGGCGGCGGCCTGCTGCACCTGGGCGAACAGGCTTTCGGTGAATTTGGCCAGGGCCGTTCGCATGCCCTCGCTGCGGCCGAGGGCGTCGGCGAAGATGTCGGCCGGGCAACAGGCCGAGACCCCGTCCACCTGGGCGATGGCCCGGCTGGCGGCGCGGGCGTTGAGGGGGCCGCAGGTGACCCCGACCAGTCCCTCGCGGCCGATGGCGGCGGTCTCGATCATCCGGCCGCCGTCGACGAGCGTCATCAGCGAGACCACGCCGCTCATCGGGAACCAGACCTCCTCGACCGCCTCGCCGGCGTCGTAGAGCATCTGCCCCTGGGCGAAGGGCCGCTCGTGCAGGTGCGGCTCCAGCCGCCGCCGGTCGGCGTCGGCGAGCGCGGCGATCCATAGATTGTCCATCCGGGGCTCCGCAATTCAGGGGTCGGAGCCTCAACGCCCAAGCTTGGAACAGCGTTCCTGTCGAACGGCGGCTTGTGGGCGAGGGGTCGGCGCGATACGGCACTCGGGCGGCGCGCGGCGGCGACGAGGAGGGACGGCATGGTCGAACGGCTGGATGTGGATCAGGTGCTGGCGGCCCTGCCGGCGTGGAGCGCCCACCCGGGCGACCGGCCGGCGATCGCCCGCAAGCTCGAGTTCGCCGACTTCAACGCCGCCTTCGGCTTCATGACCCGGGTCGCCCTGAGGGCGGACAAGGTCGATCATCACCCGGAATGGTTCAACGTCTACAACCGCGTCGAGGTGGTGCTGACCACCCATGACGCCGGGGGGGTGACGCAGCGCGACCTGGACATGGCCCGGTTCATCGACGAGGCCGCGGCCGCCGCGGGGGCGAAGGCGTGAGCGGGCGCGTCGCCGGCAAGGCCGCCCTGATCACCGGCGCCGCCGGCGGGCTGGGCCAGGCGATGGCGCGGATGCTGGCCCGAGAGGGGGCCAGGGTCGCCCTCACCGACATCAATCTGGACGGCGTCCGGGCCCTGGCCGAGGAGATCAGCGCCGATCATCCGGGCGCCGCCTTCGCCTTCGCCCACGACGTCGCCGACGAGTCGCAATGGGTCTCGGTGGTGGAGGCGGCGGCCTCCGCCATGGGCGGGCTGTCCATCCTGGTCAACAACGCCGGCATCGGCGGCAGCCTGGTCTGGGCCGAGCAGGACACGCTCGACAACTGGCGCCGCATGCAGGCGATCAACCTCGAGAGCGTCATGCTGGGCTGCAAGCACGCCCTGCCGCACCTGCGCGCCTCGGGGGCCGGCTCGATCGTCAACATCAGCTCGGTCGCGGGCCTCGCAGCCGCCCCGGGCATGGGGGCCTACAACGCCACCAAGGCGGCGGTCTGGATGTACACCAAGACCGTGGCGCTGGAGGCGGCCAAGGCCGGCTGGAACGTACGCTGCAATTCGGTGCATCCGGTGTTCATCCGGACGCCGATCCTCGATCCGTTCGTGGCCATGGCCGGCGGCGACGAGTCCCTCGCCCACGAGAAGCTGGCCCGCGGCATTCCGCTGAAGCGCATCGGCGAGCCCGACGACGTGGCCTACTGCGTCCTCTACCT
>JADGMZ010000187.1:0-2232 GCA_015234495.1 Brevundimonas sp.
GGCACGACGCTATCTTCTTCGGGGCTGTGGGCTGGCCCGAGACGGTGCCGGATCATGTGTCGCTGTGGGGCTCGCTGATCCAGTTCCGTCGCGAGTTCGACCAGTATGTGAACCTGCGACCGGTCAAGCTGATGCCCGGGGTGCCGAGTCCGCTGGCGGGACGGAAGCCCGGCGACATCGACTTCTATGTCGTGCGCGAGAATACCGAGGGCGAATACTCCTCGATCGGCGGCCGGATGTTCCCCGACACCGACCGCGAGATCGTCCTGCAGGAGACAGTGATGACCCGCACGGGGGTCGACCGCATCCTGAAATACGCCTTCGACCTGGCGCAGCGTCGCGACAAGAAGCACCTGACCTCGGCGACCAAGTCGAACGGCATCTCGATCACCATGCCCTACTGGGACGAACGGGTGGAGGCGATGGCCGCCGGCTATCCCGAGGTGCGGTGGGACAAGTTCCACATCGACATCCTGACCGCCCATTTCGTGCAGCATCCCGACTGGTTCGACGTGGTCGTGGCCTCCAACCTGTTCGGCGACATCCTGTCGGACCTGGGCCCCGCCTGCACCGGCACCATCGGCATCGCCCCGGCCGGCAACATCAATCCGGAGCGGGCCTTCCCCTCGCTGTTCGAGCCGGTGCACGGCTCGGCCCCCGACATCGCCGGTCGGGGCGTCGCCAACCCGGTGGGCCAGATCTGGTCGGCGGCGCTGATGCTGGACCACCTGGGCGAGCCCGAGGCGGCGGCGGCGATCGTGGCGGCGATCGAGGAGGTGCTCGCGGCGCCGGCGCTGAGGACCCGCGATCTGGGGGGACCGCTGGGCACCGCCGATTGCGGCAAGGCCATCGCGGCCGCCATCCGCTGAGTGGAACGTGAAACACATCTGGGAGAGACCGCCATGGCGGAACAGCTGACGTCGACATCAAGCGTGAAGGACCAGGTCTCGCCCGAGGAATGGTCCCTGCGGGTCGACCTCGCCGCGGCCTACCGGCTGGTCGCCCTGTACGGCTGGGACGACCTGATCTTCACCCATCTGTCGGCGCGTATTCCGGGGCCGGAGCATCACTTCCTGATCAACGATTACACCCTCATGTTCGAGGAGATGACGGCGTCGAGCCTGGTCAGGATCGACCTCGACGGCGCCAAGGTGGGCGACGGACCGGGGGCGGTGAACCGGGCCGGCTTCGTGATCCACTCGGCGATCCACGCCGCGCGCGAGGACGCGACCGCCGTCATCCACCTGCACACGCCGCAGGGGCAGGCCGTCTCGGCGATGAAGGAGGGGCTGCTGCCCTTTACCCAGACGGCGATGATCGCCCATCACGACGTCGCCTATCACGACCACGAAGGCATCGCCGACGAGCTGGGCGAGCGCGAGCGGATCGTCGCCGACCTGGGCGATCGCAACGCCCTGATCCTGAGGAACCATGGCACCCTGACGGTCGGGAACAGCGTCGCGGAGGCGTTCCTGCGCATGTATTTCCTCGAACGGGCCTGCGAGGCGCAGGTCCTGATGCTGGGGGCCGGGCGCGATGGCCTGAACCCGCCGTCGGCCCACGCTGTGGAGACGGTCAGGGCCCAGGTGCGCTCGCCCCAGTCGCGCGTCATCGCCGAAAAGGTCGCCTGGCCGGCGCTGCTGCGGAAGCTCGACCGGATCGATCCGGGCTACCGGGACTAGCCGGGCGCGGAGGCGGGGGCCGGGCTGAGCCGCCCGGCCAGCCAGCGGGCCAGCAGCGGGCCGACCGCCAGCACCATCAGGAACCGCACCAGCTGGCCGCCGAGGATGAAGGGCAGGTCGACCGGGGTCGAGGTCGCGATGATCAGGATGGTGTCGGTCCCGCCCGGGCTGACCGCCAGCCAGGCGGACAGCAGGTCGACGCCGGTCCAGGCGCTGACCGCAAGCGCCAGCCCGCCGCAACAGACGAGTAGCAGCATCAGGGCGGCGGTGATCCGGGGCAACATCCGGGCGCTGTAGATGACCGCGGCGCGGGTGAAGCCCAGGCCGATGGCCCAGCCGACCACGGCATAGGCGACAGCGGTAACCAGCACCGGTAGCTGAAGCTGCAGCACGCCGGTCGCCTGCAGCGCCGAGCCGACCTGCATGGGGACGAGGATCACCCCGGCCGGGATGCGCGAGGCCTTGCCGGCCCAGCCGGCCAGGGCGGCGAAGGCGAGGGTCAGGGCGACCGCGGCGGGAGCGGTGGGGTTGGCCTCGACGATCGGCTTGC
>JADGMZ010000187.1:2242-4157 GCA_015234495.1 Brevundimonas sp.
ATCGCCGAGGCTGAGCCAGTCGGTCGCCGTGGCGGTGGGCGCGCCGCCCCGGAGCTGCGCCAGCAGCATGGCCGCCAGAGCGACCATAAGCACGCGCAGATACTGCATCATGGCCACGAGCCGCCGGTCGGCCCCGAAGGCCTCGGACATCAGCACCATGGCCGTCGAGGCGCCGGGGGCGAGGCCCCAGATCGCGGTTGTGCCGGGCAGCCAGCCGCGGGCGGTCATGATCCATCCGAAAACGCTGGTGATCGCCAACGTCGAGATGGCCAGCGCCAGATAGACCGGAAGATGCGCCGCGACCCCGGCGAAGAAGGCCTGGGTCGCCGACATGGCGATCACGCAGCCGACGACGCTCTGGGCCCCGGCGAAGACCACCGGGGCCGGCCGGATGGTCGCCCCCTTCAGGCCGAACAGGACGCCGATGGCCATCGGGCCGAGCAGGAGGGCGGCGGGCGCCTGGACCAGCTTCAGGCCTGCGACCAGAGCGACGGAGCCGGCGATGAGCGCCACCCACTGCCATTGCGGCGAGATCTGCACCCGGGGATCAGCCGACGCGGAGCGGGAAGGCTCCGGTGGCCATCGCCGCGACGATCATGACGAGACAGGATAGCACGGCCCACTTCAGCGAGAACCGCTGGGCAGCCCCGACCTCCACCTTGAGCAGGCCGCAGACCAGATAGATGGCCGCGATCAGCGGGCTCATCGCGTGCACCGGCAGGGCGGTCAGCGAGGCGCGGGCGATGGCTTCGGGCGCGACGCCGTAGTGGGCCCCGGTCTCGGCGATCACCGGCAGGATGCCGAAATAGAAGGCGTCGTTGGACATGAAGAAGGTCAGGGGCATGCTCACCAGCGCCGTGATCGGCGCCATGTAGGCCCCGAGGCTGGGCGGGATCGCGGCCACCAGCGACGCGGCCATGGCGTCGACCATCCCCGTGCCCTGAAGGATGCCGGTGAAGGCGCCGGCGGCGAAGATCAGCAGCACGATGTTGATGACGTTCTCCGCATGGGCGCCGATGCGGGCGCGCTGGGATCTCAGGCTCGGATAGTTGACGATCAGGGCGATGGCGAAGGCGCTCATCATCAGGACGGGCAAAGGGGCCAGCCCGGTCAGCAGGCCCGCCATCAGGCCCAGGGTCAGGGCCAGGTTGAAGAAGAACAGCTTCGGCCGGCGGGTCTGGGCGTGCGACTGCGGGTCGCCCTCCTCGGCCATCACATCGCGTTCGGGGGCCGGATCCAGGGGCAGGGGCTGCAACGTCAGCGCGCCGAGGCGCTTGCGCTCCATGACGCCCATCCGCCAGGCCACCAGAAGGGCGAAGCCCAGGCCGACGAGCATCGTCGGCATCATGGGCAGAAACAGCAGATCCGGGTCGATCTGCAGCGCCGCGGCGGCACGCGCCGTCGGTCCGCCCCAGGGGATCATGTTGGTCACCGAACTGCACAGGCCGAGCAGCAGGGCGAGGATCAGCGGGTTGAGGCCCAGGCGGCGATAGACCGGCAGCATGGCCGAGATGGTCACCAGCGCCGTGGTCGCTCCATCGCCGTCCAGAGAGACCACCGTGCACAGCAGCGCCGTGCCGATGGTCACTCGCACCGGGTCGTCGCCGACGCTGCGCAGCACCAGTCGGACGAGCGGATCGAACAGGCCGGCGTCGATCATCAGCCCGAAATAGAGGACGGCGAAGGCCAGCATCAGGACGGTGGGCGTCACCGCCGTCACGCCCTCGATCATCATCTCCCCGATGCCCGCACCCGCTCCCGCCAGCAGGCCGAAGATCACCGGCACGAGGATCAGGGCGGTGATCGCTGACAGCCGTTTCGTCATGATCAGGACCATGAAGGTCAGGATCATCAGCGCGCCGAGAAGAGCCGGGTTCTGCAGGGCCGTCAGGGTCACGTGGCGACTTTCAAAAGG
>JADGMZ010000188.1 GCA_015234495.1 Brevundimonas sp.
CGACTGGCTGGAGCGGTCCTCTCGCTCGACCTTCAGCATCGGCGAGCCCCCCGCGGAAGCCGTCGCCCGGATGCGCGACCGCATCGATTGAGCCAAACCCGCGCCGCGCGCGTTCACCTTCACGGTTAGCGACGGAGGCGCCTGTGCGCGGCGAACTGGAGACCTACAAGGCCAAGCGCAAATTCGGCCAGACCCCCGAGCCGAAAGGCAGGAAGGGCAGGGCCCGCAAGTCCGGCCTGCGCTACCTGATCCAGCGCCACGCCGCCACGCGCCTGCACTACGACTTCCGCATCGAGCTGGACGGCGTGCTCAAGTCCTGGGCCGTCACCAAGGCCCCCTCCCGCGACCCCGCCGTCAAGCGCCTCGCCGTCGAGGTCGAGGACCACCCGCTCGACTACGGCGCCTTCGAGGGGACCATCCCCGCCGGCAACTACGGGGCCGGCACGGTGCAGATGTGGGACACGGGCGAGTGGGAGCCGCAGGACGACGACCTCGAGGCGGCGTTCAGGAAGGGCAACGTCAAGATGGTGCTCCACGGCGAGCGCCTGTCGGGCAAGTGGGCCCTGATCCGCCTCCGCTCCGACCGGGGCAAGCCGTCGAAGCGCAACAACTGGCTGCTGATCAAGGAGAAGGACGAGTTCGCCGTCCCCGGCGAGGGCGACGCCAACATGGAGATCGACGCCTCGGTCGCCACCGGCCGCTCCCTGGCCGAGATCGCCGACGGAAAGAAGACCTGGGGCTCGCCGAAGAAGACCGACCGCCCGCGCTCAAGCAGCGCGAAGCGCGATAGCGCAACCAACAAGGCGCCGCCCAGGCCGAAAGCCCGCCCCGCCGTCGCCGAGCAGGCCAGCAAGCCCCACGCCTTCGTCCCCATCCAGCTTTGCAAGGTCGCCGACTATCCGCCGCAGGGGACCGGCTGGGCCCATGAGATCAAGTTCGACGGCTACCGCCTGCAGGTCGCCTCCGGCGGCGGCCGCGCCACCGTCCGCACCCGCAAGGGCCTCGACTGGTCCGACAAATTTCCCGAGCTGGCCGCCGACGCCGCCGACTGGCCCGACGCCGTGGTCGACGGCGAGCTCTGCGCCCCGGCCGAGAACCACATGCCCGACTTCTCGGCCCTGCAGGCCCGTATCTCGGACGGCCACACCGGCGACCTCGTCTACTTCGCCTTCGATCTGCTGTTCGAAGGGCCGGAGGACCTGCGCAAACTGCCCCTGTCACATCGCAAGGCCCGGCTGCAGGCGTACATCGACCGCATTCCGAAAAAGGCGCGAGGCCGCATCCGCTACGTCGACCACTTCGCCACCACCGGCCAGGCCATCCTCGAAAGCGCCTGCCGCATGGACCTCGAGGGGGTCATCTCCAAGAAGCTGGACGCGCCCTATCACGCCGGCCGTTCGACCACCTGGCTGAAGTCCAAATGCCGCGGCCGCGACGAGGTCGTCATCGGCGGCTGGACCTCGGAGGGGATCCGCTTCCGCTCCCTCATCGTCGGGGTGAAGGACAAGGATGGCCTGCGCCACCTCGGCCGTGTCGGCACCGGCTATAACCAGGCCCTGCTCAAGACCCTGCTGCCCGCCCTGAAGAAGGCCGAGACCGACCGGAGCCCCTTCGTCGGCAAGGGCGCCCCGAAGAAGACCCGCGCCGCCGGCCAGACCGTGCACTGGACCACCCCGACCCTCGTCGCCGAGATCGAGCACGGCGGTTACACCGACACCGGCTCCATCCGCCAGGCCGCCTTCAAGGGCCTGCGCGACGACAAGCCCGCCGCCGAGGTCACCGACCGGCCCCAGGCGCCGGCGAAGCGCGGCAAGGAGAAGGGCGCCCCCGCCGACCTGCCCGGCCTCACCGTCCCGGGCGAAAAGCCGCTCAAGGGCAGGCTGGTCGTGTCCGGCGTGACCATCTCCAATCCGGACAAGGTTCTCTGGCCCGCCGCCGATGGGAAGCCGGCCATCACCAAGGCCGAGCTGGTCCGCTACTACGAGATGGCCGCCGAACGCATCCTGCCCCACGTCGCCGACCGGCCCGTGTCGATCATCCGCGCCCCCGAGGGCATCGGCGGCGAACGCTTCTTCCAGCGCCACGCCATGCCCGGCTCCAACCCGCGGCTGAAGCTGATCGACGTCAGGGAGCGCAAACCCTACATCGGCGTCGTCGACGTCGGCGGTCTCGTCGCCATCGGCCAGTCGGGCGGGCTGGAGCTGCACCCCTGGGGCTCCAAGCCCGGCGACCCGGAGACCCCGGACCAGATCACCTTCGATCTCGACCCCGACGAGGGTCTCGATTTCGACGACGTCATCGCCGCCGCCAGAACGATGAAGAAGGAGCTGGAGGGGCTGGGCCTCAACCCCTTCGTCAAGACCACCGGCGGCAAGGGGCTGCACGTCGTCGTGCCCATCCTCGCCGACGCGAAGAGCCGCATCGAATGGGACCAGTGCAAGGCCTTCGCCAAGGAGGTGTGCGAGATCGTCCGCCGCCGCGAATCCGACCGCTTCACCACCACCATCGCCAAGAAGGCGAGGGGGGGTAAGATCTTCCTCGACTATCTGCGCAACGGCCGCATGGCGACCGCGGTCAGCCCCTGGTCTGTCCGCGCCCGCCCCGGCGCCGGCCTCGCCTTCCCGCTCTCATGGGGACAGGTGAAGAAGGGCCTCGACCCCAGGGCCTACACCCTCCACAACGCCGCCGCCCTGCTGAAGAAGCCCGACCCGTGGGCCGACTTCCGCGACGGCGCGGTGAACCTCAGGCCGGTGCTGAAGAAGGTGCTCTAGAACCCTTCTCCCCTTGCGGGAGAAGGTGGCAGGCCCGGCGCAGCCGGGACTGACGGATGAGGGGTCGACGGGAAGGCGAAAGTTATCGGGTGAAGGTCATCCACTGGTGCGACCCCTCATCCGACCTCGCTGCGCTCGGCCACCTTCTCCCGCAGGGGGAGAAGGAAACCTACGCCGCCTTCTTCTTCGCTGGCGCCTTCTTCTTCGCGGCCGTCTTCTTCGCCGGCGCCTTCTTGGCCCCGCCGCCGGCCGACCCCTTCAGGCTGGCCCGCAACGCCGCCATCAGATCCACCACATTGGTGTCGTCCGGCTCGGGCGCCTCGACCAGGCCCTTGCCCCCCTTCTGCTTGGCCTTGATCATTTCGCGCAGGGCGTCGTCGTAGCGGTCCTTGAACTCCGACGGATCGAAATCGGCCTCCTTCTGGCCGATGATGCGGGTGGCGATCTCGACCATGTCCTTGTCGGCCTTCACCGCCGGGATGTCGTCGAAGAAGTCGTCGGCGTCGCGCACCTCGTCGTGGGCCCTCAGGGTGTAGGCGACCAGTCCCTTGCCGCGCACCTCCAGCGCGATCTGGCGCTCGCGGTTGCGCAGCACCAGACAGCCGATGGCGATCTTGCCGGCCGCCTTCATCGAGTCGCGGATCACCGCAAAGGCCTCGGCCCCCACCCCCTTCTCGGGCACCACATAGAAGGGGCTGTCCCAGTACAGCCGGTCGATCTCGTCCTCGTCGACGAACTGGCCGATGTCGATGGTGCGGGTGCTCTCCAGCTTGACCTTCTCGAAGTCCTCGTCGTCGAACAGGACGTATTCGTCTTTGGACACCTCATAGCCCTTGACCAGGTCCGAGCGCTCCACAGGGCCCGCGTCCGGATCGGTCGGCACCATGCGGATGCGGTTGTTGGTCTCCGGATTGATCAGGTGGAAGCTGACGTGGCTCGACGACGAGGTCGCCGTGTAGAGCGCCACCGGGCACGTCACCAGCGACAGCTTCAGATGTCCTTGCCAGGTCGGTCTCGCGGCCATTTCGGCCTCCTCATCTCCGTTGCGGGGACTCGAACGCGGCGGGACGGCGATTCGTTCAGGCGGGCCGTTCCGACAGGGTCGTCGTCAGCGCCTCGGACAGGCTGTCGATGCCGTAGGGCTTGGGCAGCAGGCGGAAGGCCTCGCCCGTCGCCGCCGAGGCCGCCTCGCTGAAGCCGGTGGTCAGCAGCACCGGCAGTTCCGGCCGGCGCCGCCGGATCTCCTGCGCCAGGCCCAGGCCGTCCATGTCGCCCGGCATGACCATGTCCGAGAACACCATGTCGAAGCGGGGGTCCCTGTCGAGCATGGCCAGGGCCTC
>JADGMZ010000189.1 GCA_015234495.1 Brevundimonas sp.
CGACGGGCATCCTGCCTGTCGAAGCCGCGCCTAAGGCGACAGCGATGATGGATACGGCCGCGACGAGCACGATCCGTCCGGTACGATGGATAGTCATGATCGGTCCCCGCCCCCTCGGCGCAGCAACCATTCCACACCGAACCTTTGCAGGCAAGCGCGGGCTCATACCACCGCAAGCTCTCGCTTACACCGCCTCGTTCAGCAGGGCGTTGCGGTAGTCGTCGACCCAGAGGTTGCGGCGGCGCTTGCTGCGCTCGGCGTGGTAGATGTGGGCCAGTTCGGCGTAGCTGCGATCGAAGTCGTCATTGACGAAGACGTAGTCGAACAGGTCGCAGTGGGCGATCTCGCCCTTGGCGTTCTGGATGCGGCGCTCGATGACCTCTTCCGCATCTTGGGAGCGGGTGACGAGGCGACGGCGCAGCTCTTCCAGGCTGGGCGGCAGGATGAAGACGCGAACGGCGTCGCCGGGGCATTTCTCGGCGATCTGGGAGGCGCCCTGCCAGTCGATGTCGAACAGCACGTCGCGGCCCTCGGCGAGGGCGCGGTCGATGGGGGCGCGGGGGCTGCCGTAGCGGCTGCCGTGGACGTCGGCCCATTCGAGGAAGGCGTCGGCGTCGACCATGCGCTGGAACTCGGCGTCGTCGACGAAGTGGTAGTCACGGTCGGCGACCTCGCCGGGGCGGATGCCGCGGGTGGTCATGGACACCGACAGTTCGAGCCCGCCGTGGTCGGCCATCAGGCGGCGGCACAGGCTGGTCTTGCCGGCGCCCGAGGGGCTGGCGACGATCAGGAGGACGCCGCGGCGGGGCGTGCGTTCATTCGACATTCTGGACCTGTTCCCGCAGCTGTTCGATGACGGCCTTGAGCTCGAGGCCGATTCCGGTGAGCGCGGTGGTAGCCGATTTCGAGCACAGGGTGTTCGCCTCGCGCATGAATTCCTGCATCAGGAAGTCGAGTTTCCGTCCGGCGGGGGGTTGCTGCAACAGGGCGCGGGCCGAGGCGAAGTGGGCGGTCAGGCGATCGAGCTCCTCGCGGACGTCGGCCTTGGTGGCCAGGGCGGCGGCCTCGAGAAAGATGCGGTCCTCGAGGCCTGGGGCGTCGGGGGCCAGGTCGGCCAGACGGCGGGTGAAGCGATCGCGGATGGCCTCGACCTGGGCGGCGGCTTCGGACTCGGCGCGGGCGACGAGGCCCTCGATGCGGTCCACAAAGGTTTCGATCACCGGCAGGAGTTGCGCGCCTTCGCGGTCACGGGAGGTCTTCAGCGCGTCGAGGGCGGCGTCGATGCCGGCGGCCATGGCGGCCTCGACGGCGGCGCGGGCCTCGGGGTCCTCGTCCTCCTCGGGGGCTTCGAGCACGCCGCGCAAGGCCAGCAGGCCGTCGGCGGACGGCGGGGTCGCCCCCTCCTCCGCCAGCCGGTTGGCGAGGGCCAGGTAGCGGGCGAGGATGTCGTCATTGACCTTCAGCGCCGCCGCGCCCGGATCGGCGCGCTTGCCCTGAACGCCGACGGTGATCTGGCCGCGGGTGAAACGCTTCTGCGCCGAGGCCTTGGCGGCGCGTTCGAGGCTGTCGAAGCCGGGCGGGCCGCGGAAGCGAACCTCGAGGTTGCGGCCGTTGACCGAGCGGGCCTCGACCGACCAGGTCCAGCCGCCCTCGCCGCCGTCGGCGCGGCCGAAGCCGGTCATGCCTGAGATCCGGGCGCTCATTGGGCGGGGGCCTGTTGCGGGACGGGGATGACCTGGGCGCCGGGCGGGACGACGACGCCGGGCGGCACGGCGGCAGGGTCCGGATGGGCGTTGGGCACGCCGGGGACGGTCCCGGGCACGGCCGGCGGGGGGGCGTCCGGCGGCAGGCCGGCCTTGCGGCGCTCGATCTCGCGCCAGCGGGCGACGTTGGCGAGGTGCTCCTCATAGGTGCGGGCGAAGGCGTGGCCGCCGGAGCCGTCCGCGACGAAGAACAGCTCGTCGGTGACCGGCGGGTTGAGCACGGCCTCCAGCGCCTCCCTGCCGGGGTTGGCGATGGGCGTCGGGGGCAGGCCGTCGATCTGGTAGGTGTTCCAGTCGGTGCGGCGGTCGAGCTCCGAGCGGCGGATGCCGCGGCCCAGCGGCCGGCCCTGGGTGATGCCGTAGACGATGGTCGGGTCGCTCTCCAGCCGCATGCCGCGGCGCAGGCGGTTGGAGAAGACGGCGGCGACGCGCGGGCGTTCGGCGGCGACGGCGGTCTCCTTCTCGACGATGGAGGCGAGGATGACCGCCTCCTCCGGCGACCTGACCACGGTGCGGGGCGAGCGGGCGGCCCACAGGCGGGCCAGGTTGTCGGCCTGGGCGCGGCTCATGCGGGCGATGACCGAGGCGCGGGTCTCGCCGCGGCTGATCTCATAGGTGTCGGGCCACAGGGCCCCTTCCTCGGGGGTGTCGAGGAGCTCGCCGGTGAGAAGGGGCTGGCGCATCAGGATGTCGACCGCCTGCAGCGACGACCAGCCCTCCGGCAGGGTGACATAGTGGCGGACCACCTTGCCCTCGACCAGCAGCACCAGCACCGAACGCAGCGAGGCTCCGCTGGGCACCTCGTATTCTCCGGCGCGCAGGCGGCGGTCGGCGCCGGTCAGGGTGGCGGCGGCCTTGAACATGTCGGTCGAGCGGATCACCCCGGCGGCCTTGAGGTTGGCGGCGATGGCGCTGACCCCGGCCCCGCTGGGCAGGGTGACGATGGTCGCCTCGGCTCCGTCGCGCGCCGAAGGCCCGGGGGCGTAGAAGACGCTCCAGGCGGCGACGATGGCGGCGATCAGGAACAGGCTGAAGGTGGCCGAGGCGGCGAGAAGGGCCGTGGCCCGGCCGGACCGCTGTCGTTTCGGAGCCCCCGCTCCCCGAATGGGTCCGGCCATCAGCCGACCTTCTTGAAGATGACCGAGGCGTTGGTGCCGCCGAAGCCGAACGAGTTGGACATGGCCACGTCGATCTTCCGCGCCTTGCCCTTGTGCGGCACCAGGTCGATGGCCGTCTCCTGCTCGGGATCGTCGAGGTTGATCGTCGGCGGGGCGATCTGGTCGCGGATGGCCAGCACCGAGAAGATGCTCTCGATGGCCCCGGCCGCGCCCAGCAGGTGGCCGGTCATCGACTTGGTCGAGGACACGGCGAGGTCCTTCGCATGCTCGCCGACCAGACGTTCGATGGCCCGCAGCTCGATCCAGTCGGCCATGGTCGAGGTGCCGTGGGCGTTGACGTAGTCGAGGTCCGACGGCGACAGCCCGGCCCGCTTCAACGCCGCCTGCATGGCGCGGTAGCCCCCCTCCCCGTCCTCGGACGGGGCGGTGATGTGATACGCATCCCCGGACATGCCGTAGCCGACCACCTCGGCGTAGATCTTCGCCCCGCGGGCCTTCGCGTGCTCGTACTCCTCCAGCACCATGACGCCGGCGCCCTCGCCCATGACGAAGCCGGCGTGGCCGCGGTCATAGGGGCGCGAGGCCTTCTCCGGGGTGTCGTTGTAGGCGGTGCACAGGGCCTTGCAGGCGAGGAAGCCGGCGATGCCGATGGGCACGATCGAGCTCTCGGCCCCGCCGGCGACCATGACGTCGGCGTCGTCGAGGGCGATCATCCGCGCCGCGTCGCCGATGGCGTGGGCCCCGGTGGCGCAGGCGGTGACCACCGAATGGTTCGGCCCCTTGAGCCCGTGGCGGATCGAGATCTGGCCCGAGGCCAGGTTGATCAGCGACATCGGGATGAAGAAGGGACTGACCCGGCGCGGGCCCTGCTCCTTCAGCACCATGGCGGTGTCGGCGATCGGGCCGAGGCCGCCGATGCCGGAGCCGACCATGACGCCGGTGCGCTCCTTGTCCTCGTCGGTTTCCGGCTTCCAGCCGGCGTCGGCCAGGGCCTCGTCGGCGGCGGCGATGGCGTAGACGATGAAGTCGTCGACCCGCTTGCGGTCCTTGGCCGACATGACCTGTTCATGGTCGAAGACGCCGGGCTGGTCCGGAGCCCCGCCGCCGCGGCCGTCGACCGAGGGAATCTCCCCGGCGATGGTGCAGCCATAGCCCTCGGTGTCGAAATTGGTGATCGGACCGATGCCGGACCGGCCTTCGACGATG
>JADGMZ010000190.1 GCA_015234495.1 Brevundimonas sp.
CGCGCTGGCGGCGTCCGCCGCCGGGGCCTGGGCCCAGACCGCGCCGCAGACGCCGTCGACCGATCCGGACGGCGAGCCCGCCGCCGCCGCCGCCGTCGAGGACGTGATCGTCGTCGGCAGCCAGATTCGCGGGGCCAGCACCACAGCGGCCCTGCCCGTGGTGGTTTTCGACCAGGAGCAGATCGACGCCATCGGCGCCTCCACCGGCGACGAGCTGATGCGGGCCATCCCGCAGATGGGCGACGTGCTGTTCGAGGCGGCCAACAACCCGCAGACCAGCAACTCGGCCCGTGGCGACGTCAATTCGGTCAACCTGCGCTCGCTGGGGGTCGGCAACACCCTGGTGCTGCTGAACGGCCGGCGCATGGTCCAGCACCCGACCAGCCAGGGCACGTCGGACACCGGAACGGTGCCGGTGCTGAGCTATAATTCCAACGCCATTCCGGTCTCGGGCCTCGAACGGCTGGAAGTGCTGCTGGACGGCGCCGCCGCCATCTACGGCGCCGACGCGGTGGCCGGGGTGGTCAACACCGTGCTGCAGGACGACTTCGACGGCCTGACCATGGAGGCCGAGTACAGCGCCGTCGAGGGCACGGGCTATTCGACCTTCGAGGCCAATGTGTTCGCCGGCAAGGACTTCGGCCGGGGCAATGTCTCGCTGTTCGCCAACTACAGCGACCGCGGCCAGCTGATGGCCGACGAACAGGACTTCACCTTCAGCGACGACATGCGGCCGTTCTTCGCCAACGAGCCCGGCTTCCAGAACTCGACGGCGCCGGACGGCCGCTCGTCGCACACGCCGTGGGCGCGGCTGAGCACGCCGGGTAGCACCACCGCCCTGCGCCCGCGCTCGAACGGCGCCGTGGTGGCGACGGCCGCGGGGGCCTTCCGCATCCAGCCGCAGAGTTTCGGCTGTTCGGGCGTCGACCTGAACAACGGCCTGTGCCTGGTCAGCGGCGCCGGGTCCTACAACGGCGATATCCGCGAGCTGCGCTACGACACCCGTCACGGCACGACGGTGCGGTCGGGGATCGAGCGGACCAACCTATTTCTGACCGGCCACTACGATCTGACGCCGTCGGTCACGGCCTTCGGGGAGATCGGCTTCTACGGGGCCGAGAGCCGGGCCATCCAGCCGCCGGTGGTCAATCTGAACAGCCTGTGGATCCCGGCCTCCAACTACTGGAACCCGTTCGGGCCGATCACCTTCGCCGACGGCTCGGCCAACCCGAACCGCCTGCCCAACCTGACCAATGTGCCGGCCGAGGGCCTGCCGATCCTGCTGTCGAACTATCGCTTCGTCGACACCGGCTTCCAGGAGGTGACGGTCAAGAACTTCCAGTCCCGCTTCCTCGGCGGCCTGCGCGGCGAATGGCGCGGCTACGACTGGGAGACGGCGCTGGTCTATTCGGTCGCCGAGGCCGAGGACCTGTCGCCGAACATCAACATGACGGCGCTGCAGCAGCAGCTGTCCCTGTCCAACCCGGACGCCTACAACCCGTTCTCGGGGGCCTGCATCGACACCACCAGCTGGGGCGACTGCTCGCCGTCCTCGCCGGCGGCGGTCGACGCCATCACCTTCGACATGCGCCGCTTCTCGCGCACCACCCTGTCGATGGCCGATATCCGTATGTCGCGGCCGGACCTGTTCCAGCTGCCCGGCGGGCCGGTGGGCGTGGCCTTCGGGGCCGAGTTCCGCCGCGAGACCCAGCTCGACGACCGCGACGAGAACGTCGACGGCACCTTCACCTTCGTGGACATGGTCACGGGCGAGACCAACCTGTCGAACGTCTCGGCGGTCAGCCCCAATCCCGACACCCGCGGCAGCCGCACCGTGGCGGGCGCCTTCCTCGAGTTCGCGGTGCCGATCGTCTCGCCCGAGATGAACATCCCGCTGGTCTACAGCCTGGACATGCAGATCGCCGGGCGGGTCGAAGAGTATTCGGACTTCGGCTCGGTGGCCAAGCCCAAGGTGGCCGTGGCCTGGGACGTGATCGACGGCCTGCGCTTCCGCGGCTCGTATTCCGAAGGCTTCCGCGCTCCCAACCTGGAACAGGTCAACGCCACCCAGTACGCGCGACTGGCCGGCGCCGACGACTACTACCGGTGCCAGGCCGACATCGTGAAGGGCGCCATCGACTCGATGAACCAGTGCTCGCGCGGCGCCAGCGCCTCGCTGCTGGTGGCCGGCAACCCGGACCTCGAGCCGGAAGAGAGCACCAACATGTCCTATGGCCTGGTGTTCCAGCCGCGCTTCCTGCCTGAGCGTTGGGGCGACGTGACCTTCACGGTCGACCGCTGGCGCATCCAGCAGGACAAGATCGTCGGCCTGCTGGGCGCCCAGGCGGCCTTGGCCCTCGACTATCTGAACCGGATGGAGGGCGGCTCGAACCCCAACGTGGTGCGTGATGCGCCGGACGCCGACGACATCGCCTTCTTCGACGGCACCGGCCTGGCGCCCGTCGGCGAGGTGATCTCGATCAGCGACCGCTTCATCAACCTCCTGCCGCAGACGGTGTCGGGCTTCGACTTCGGCTTCTCCTGGGCCAAGCGCCGCACCGAATGGGGCACCTTCATCTTCCGCCTCAACGCCTCTCAGCTGACGAAATACTCCCGCGAGCCGGGCGATATCATCGACACCCTGCACGCGGCCCGCGAGTCCGGGGCCATCGATCCCCTGACGCCGCTGCCGGACTCCAGCCAGCTGATCTCCCGGAACGGCCGGCCTGAATGGAAGGTCTCGACCAGCTTCATCTGGCGCAAGGGCCCGTGGCGCGCCGGCCTTTCGACCCAGTACGTCAGCGACGTCCGCCAGACCGGCTTCCTCAGCGATACGGGGACGCCGTGGGTCGTCGAGGACCAGCTGGTGGCCAACCTGTACGGCCAGTACGAGTTCGAGGACGCCGGCGCTGTTTCGGGGACCAGGCTGAGGGTAGGCGTCCGCGACCTGACCGACGAGGGCCCGTCCCTGGCCGAGAACGGCTACCTCGGCTCGATCCAGCGGCCCTACGGCCGGTCGTGGTACGTCAATCTGTCCAAGTCGTTCTGACGACGAAGGCGGCGCGGGCCGGCGGTCCGCGCCGTCGCACTTCGAGGGAGACAGCCATGATCCGTCCGCCGGCCCAGATCGCGGCGCCCGTGGTCGCCCTGGCGCTGGCCATGGCCGGGCCGGGCCTGGCCGATGAGCCCGCGCCGGCGACGACGCCGATCGCCTGTCCCGAGGCGGCGGGCGAGGGGACGACCTGCCTGTCCGGGCGCGACGCCAACGGCGCCTGGTTCGTCATCGCCATGCCGGCGGACTGGAACCGCCGGCTGGTGGTCCACGCCCATGGCGGACCGCGCACCGGGGCGCCCGAGGCCGCGGACCCGCTGGAGGACCTCGAGCGCTTCTCGGTCATGGTCCGGCAGGGTTACGCCTGGATCGGCTCGACCTACCGCCGCGGCGGCTACGGCGTGCGCATGGCCGCCGAGGACACGGACAACAGCCGCAGGATATTCTGGAGCCTCCATGGGCGCCCGGAACGGACCCTGCTGCATGGCCAGTCATGGGGCGGCAATGTCGCGGCCAAGCTGTCGGAATTGTATGCGCTGGATGACGGGGGCGGCCGTAACTACGACGGCGTGCTGATCACCAACGGCGTGGTCTCGGGCGGCACGCGCGCCTACCAGTTCCGGGCCGGGCTGAGGGCGGTGTACCAGTTCTACTGCCGCAATCATCCGGGGCCCGACGAGCCCGCCTATCCGGTCTGGCAGGGGCTTCCGGCCGGAGCCGAGATGAGCCGGGCCGAGCTGCGCCGGCGCGTCGAGGCCTGCACCGGACTGGACAAGGGCGCGCGCGATCGCACCCCGGCGGAGGCGCGGCGGCTGCGCAACATCCTGGCGGTCACCGGCGTGGGCGAGAACCAGCTGGTCAGCCACCTGGCCTGGGCGACCTTCCTGTTCCAGGACCTGGTGCATGAGCGGCTCGGTGGAGGCAATCCGTTCGACAACAGCGCCGTGGTCTACCGCGGCTCGACCGACGACGAGGCGCTGAACGCCGGGGTGGAGCGCTTCACCGCCGATCCGGAAGCGGT
>JADGMZ010000191.1 GCA_015234495.1 Brevundimonas sp.
GTGGTTTGCTGTCGATGATGCTGATCGTCGCCCTTGTGGCGACGCCGTCGACGGCTCCGCTGCTCGCCCAGGAGAACACCCGCTACGCCGCTATCGTGGTAGATGCCGAGACCGGCGAGGTGCTGTTCGCCCGGCACGCCGACAGCCGGCGCTACCCCGCCTCGATCACCAAGGTCATGACCCTGTACCTGACCTTCGAGGCCCTGACCGAAGGCAAGGTCAAGCTGGATGACGTGCTCACCATCTCGCCGCGGGCGGCCAGCCAGCCGCCGTCCAAGCTGGGCCTCGCCGCCGGCCAGACCATCACCCTCGACGACGCCATGAAGGCCACCGCCGTGCGCAGCGCCAACGACATGGCCATGGCCATCGCCGAGCACGTCGGCGGCTCCCAGGACCGCTTCGCCGCCCAGATGACGCTGAAGGCGCGCGAGCTGGGCATGACCCAGACCCGCTATGTGAACCCCAACGGCCTGCCCGACGCCCGCCAGGTCACCTCGGCCCGCGACCTGGCCATCCTGGCGCGGGCGGTGATGCGCGACTATCCGCAGTACTACCGGTATTTCGGGCTGCACGACTGGGCCTATGAGGGCCGGGAGTACCGCAACACCAACGGCCTGCTGCGCACCCAGCACGGCTATGACGGCATGAAGACCGGCTACACCAACGCCTCGGGCTACAACCTGGCCGCCTCGGCGGTGCGCGACGGGCGGCGGCTGATCACCATCGTGCTCGGCGGACGGACGACCGCCAGCCGCAACGCCCATGTGGCGGAGCTGATGGAGACGGGTTTCGAGGTCGAGCGCCTGCGTCACTCCGGCCAGCCGATCCAGATCGCCCAGACCTATTTCGAACAGAAGGGCTTCGGCATCGGCCCGGACAACGCCGGACCGGTCGAATACGCCGCCGTGGCCGACGAGGACGAGGTCGGCGGGGACGACTCGACCGCCGTCAGCTACGCCGCCCTGGCCGCCGCGCCGCCCCAGCCGACACGCGTCACGCCCGCTCCGTCCGGGGAACGCACCGTCGCCGCCCTGCTGCGCGCCGAAGGCCCCTCCGACGTAACCGCCGCCCTCAACGGCGGCTCCGCCCGCACGACGCCGTCGCGGACGCCGGTCCGCGAAAGCGTGCGCGAGACCGCCGGCCGCTGGGCGGTCCAGGTCGGCGCCTTCCGCGACGAGACGGTGGCCCGCGACTGGCTGACCGAGGTCAACCGCCGCTTCCGCAGTCAGTTCTCCGCCGCCGAGCGCACGGTCCAGAACGCCGAGGGCTGGTACCGATCGCGCTTCACCGGCATGAGCGAACAGGCCGCCCAGGCCGCCTGCACCGCCCTGGCCGAGCGCCGGGTGACCTGCATGGTGGTGCGGCCGCAGTAGTCGCCAGTTCGCGACCATTTCGACTACGGATTCGGGGTGATTCCGGCCAGTGGCGACTGCTGCTGGCACGAAGGGCCCCCGCCCGCCGCACGCGCCTTGCTCCCCGGGCCCTTTTCCCCTATACGCGCCGCCTTTCCAGGGCTTCGGTCCTGATGCGGAGTTCCAAAGGGTTCGGGAAGTCATCCCGGCCGCCGCTTCAGGAGCCATCGTGGACAGGACTGCACCCGGTCCTCCCGCGCCGACGCCCGACAAGGGAGACCACCGCATGGCTCTTTACGAGCACACGGTCATGTCGCGCCAGGATATCAGCGCGCAACAGGCCGAAGCGCTGAACGACACCATCAAGGGCTTGATCGAGCAAGGCGGCGGTTCCGTCGCCAAGATCGAGTACTGGGGTCTGCGCAACCTGACCTATCGGGTCAAGAAGAACCGCAAGGCGCACTATTCGCTGCTCGCCGTCGACGCCCCCCCGGCCGCCATGGCCGAGGTCGAGCGTCAGCTGTCGATCAACGAGGACGTGCTGCGCTGGCTGACCGTCCGCGTCGAGGAACTCGACCTCGAGCTGTCGCCGCTGCTGGCCCGCCGCGAGCGCGAGCGTGAACGCGAGCGTGAGCGCACGCCCCGCGAAGACGCCAACGCCGAAGCCGCTGAATAGGAAACCGGATCATGACCGACACCACCGCCCCGACCCCGGGCGCGCCGGCCGGCTCCGGCCCGGCCCGTCGCCCGTTCTATCGCCGCCGCAAGGTGTGCCCGTTCTCCGGCGCCAACGCGCCGAAGATCGACTACAAGGACGTCAAGCTGCTGCAGCGCTACATCAGCGAACGCGGCAAGATCGTCCCGTCGCGCATCACGGCCGTCTCCCAGAAGAAGCAGCGTGAACTGGCCAAGGCCATCAAGCGCGCCCGTTATCTGGCCCTCCTGCCCTACGTGGTGAAGTAAGATGAAGGTCGTTCTGCTTGAACGCGTCGAGAACCTCGGCGCCATCGGCGACGTCGTGTCCGTCAAGGACGGCTTCGCCCGCAACTTCCTTCTGCCGCGCGACAAGGCCCGTCGGGCCACGTCGGCGAACCTGAAGGCCTTCGAACTCGACCGCGCCGCCATCGAGGCCCGCAACGAGAAGAACAAGGCCGAGGCGCAGAAGGTGGCCGACAAGATCGACGGCCAGACCTACGTCATGATCCGCCAGGCGGGCGAAACCGGCCAGCTGTACGGCTCGGTCGCCGGCCGCGACGTCGCCGAGGCCGTCCAGGCTGAAGGCGGCAAGGTCGAGCGCTCGCAGGTCGTGCTCAACACCGCCATCAAGACCCTGGGCGTCCACGAGGTGCTGGTTCGCCTGCACCCCGAGGTCTCCGCCACGGTCAAGATGAACGTGGCCCGTTCGGCCGACGAGGCCGATCGCCAGGCCAAGGGCGAGGACGTGATCAAGTCCGCCTATGACCAGGACCGCGCCGAAGCCATGGAAGCGGCCCAGGACATGATCGCCGGCGGCGCCGGCCAGCAGGAAGGCCTCGGCTCGGAAGCCTGAGCCCGGTCGACCGACTGAAGACGGAAAGGGGCGCGGCCGGCGACGGCGGCGCCCCTTTTTCGTGCGCCGCGCGCGCCGGCTTGTCGGACGGCGGGCCGCGGCGCAGGATCGCGGTCCGGGAGGGATCATCCATGCGCTTCGTCATCGCCCCGGCCCTGGCCGCCGCCCTGTTCCTCGCCGCCCCGGCCGCGGCGCAGTCCGGGGGCACGCTGGAGTCCTTCGTGACCCGGGCCAATCGCATCCCGATGAACGCCACGGCCATGTTGCGGCCCGACGCCCACCGGCTGAAGGGCGAGGCCGAGCGCGCCTTCCGGGCCGTCCATCTCGAGATCCGCACCGCGCGGACAGCCGGCCGCACCCCGCCCGCCTGCCCGCCCGACAGCATGGAGATCAGCCCGCGCCAGTTGCTGGCCTTCCTTAACGGCATCCCGCAGTCGCGGCGCCAGCGCATGTCGGTCACCGACGGCATCCGCGACTGGATGGCCTCGCGCTACCCCTGCACAGGCTGAGCCGTTAACTGATCCGGCTACGGAATTCCGGATCGCCCACAATCGCCCGGACTTATCCCTATCTGGCCGTGCGTCCGCGACTGACGCAGACGGCCGGCATGGGTAAGAGATGAGCCCGATGAACGCCCTCGCCCCCGTCTCCTTCCCCTCGCCGATGGACTCGCCGTCCATCCCCTCGCTGCCCCACAACCTTGAGGCCGAGCAGGCGCTGCTGGGCAGCCTGATGTTCGACAATGCGGTGTTCGAACGCCTGTCCGACCGGCTGCGCGGCAGCCATTTCTACGAGCCCTTCCACCAGCGGCTCTACGACGCCATCGAGGACCACGTCCGTCAGGGCCTGCTGGCCGAGCCGACCATCCTGATGGAACGGTTCAAGCAGGACCCGGCCTTCCAGGAGTTCGGCGGCCTGCGCTACCTGGCCGACCTGGTCGACCGCGCCCCGCCGGCGGCCAACGCCCCCGACTACGCCCGGGTGGTCTATGACCTGTCGCTGCGCCGCGACCTGATCCGCATCGGCGGGGAAATCATCAAGGACGCGCCCCAGCCGGAAACCGCGGCCATCGACCAGATCGAGAGCGCCGAGCAGCAGCTCTACACCCTGGCCGAGACGGGCAAGCCCTCGTCCGGTTTCG
>JADGMZ010000192.1 GCA_015234495.1 Brevundimonas sp.
CGCACCGCGCCGCCGATGACCAGCGCCGCCAGCGTCAGGGCGCCCAGCACGGCCGCCCCGATCCGGGCCTTGCGCGGCCCCGGCCCGGCCAGCGGCCCGAAGGCCGAGACCGCCGCCACCGTGACCAGTCCGAGGCCGTAGACCCCGACCAGCGAGGCGAACTGCGACGCCGGTGATCCGGCTGCCCAGCTGGCCCCGGCCGGGTTCCACGGGAAGCCGGTCAGCACATGGCCGCGCAGCCATTCCAGCAGTCCGAACAGGCCGGCGAAGACCAGCGCCCGGCCCACCCCGCCCGGGTTGAAGCGCCGGTACAGGGCCGTCGCCGCGCCCCAGAACAGGCCGAGACCGATCGGCAGCAGACTGGCCGCGAACGGCGCCATCCACGCCTGGGCCGGATTGACCAGAAAGGCCTCGGCCACCCACCAGCAGCTGACGAAGAAATAGGCGAAACCCGCCAGCCAGCCCATCCAGAAGCCGCCGCGCCCCGTCGCCGACCGCTCGGCCAGCAGCATCAGCAGCGGATAGCCCAGCAGGCCGGGCAGGACGCCGAACGGCGGATGCGCCAGCGCCGCGCCGGCGCCCGCCAGCAGCGCCAGGGCGATGCGGCCGAAGCGCAGGATCAGGCGGTCGCGCCGCGAGGCGGGGTCAAGCTTGAGCATCGGCCCTGTATGGGTCGGCGACGCCCAGACTGGCAAGGATGCTGCGCTCCTCCGCCTCCATCTCCTCCGCCTCGGCCTCGGCCTCGTGGTCGCGCCCCAGCAGGTGCAGCACCCCGTGCACGGTCAGGTGCGACAGGTGGTCGGCCAGCGACTTCCCCTGCGCCTCGGCCTCGGCCGCGCAGACGCCATAGGCCAGCACCAGGTCGCCAAGATGCGGCGCCGCGCTCTCCGCCGCCGGGAAGGACAGCACATTGGTCGGCCGGTCCCTCTCCCGGAAACGCGCGTTTAGGTCCTGCACCGCCGCATCGTCGGTCAGCAACACGACCACGTCGCCCCCAACGCCTCCGAGCGCGGCCGTCGCAGCCCGATCCGCCACCGCGGCGGCGTCCGGCAGGGCCGCGGTCCAGGCGTCGTCCTCGACCTCGACCTCGATCACGCGCCGGATCCCATCAGTCGGGGTCTTCCAGATCCGCCACCGGACGGTGCCTGGCCGCGTCGGCGTCGTAGGCCCGCACGATGCGCTCGACCATGGCGTGGCGGACCACGTCCTGGGCCTGGAAGCGCTGCACCCCCACGCCCTTGACGTCCTCAAGGATGCGCAGGGCGTGGCGCAGGCCGGAGTCGCGCGGGTTCAGCAGGTCGATCTGCGACGGGTCGCCGGTCACCACCATCCGCGCCCCCTCCCCCAACCGGGTCAGCACCATCTTCATCTGCAGCCGCGAGGTGTTCTGGGCCTCGTCGACGATGATGAAGGCGTGGGCCAGCGTCCGCCCGCGCATGAAGGCGATCGGCGCCGCCTCGATCTCGCCCTTGTCGCGCCGCCGCCGCACGTCGTCGGGGCCGAGGATGTCGTTCAGCGCCTCCCAGATCGGGGCCAGATAGGGGTCGACCTTCTCGTTCAGGTCGCCCGGCAGGAAGCCCAGCTTCTCGCCCGCCTCGACCGCCGGCCGGGTGATCACCAGCCGGTCGACCTGTCCGCGGCGCAGCAGCGAGGCGCCATAGGCCGCCGCCAGAAAGGTCTTGCCCGTCCCTGCCGGGCCGACCCCGAAGGTCAACTCGCACTTCGACAGCAGGTCCAGATAGTTGGCCTGGGCCGCCGTCTTGGGCGCGATGGCCCCGCGCCGCCCGACCGGCAGGGCGATGGCGTTGGGCGCCACCGTCCCCTGCCCCGCCCGCGGCTGCGTCGCCGCCGCCCCCAGCGCCGTGCGCACGTCGGCCTCGGTGATCTGGGCCCCGGTCGTCGACCGCGCCGCCAGCGTCTCGATGACCCGCTTCGCCTGCGCCCGGTCGCGCGTCGAGCCGTTGATCGTCACCCCGCCGCCGGGCGTCTCGACCAGAACCTTGAAGGCGTCCTCGATCAGGGCGACGTGTCGGCTGTTGGGCCCGACCACCGCCCGCAGGGCGGCGTCGTCCAGGGCCAGGAACTCACTCTCACGCGCCATGCGCACTCCCCAAGCCGTCGTCCTCGGGCTTGACCCGAGGATCAGATGTCGTGCGCCTCGCCGAAGAGGACGGGCCCTCTGTCGCGGGCCGATCCGAACCCTCTAGCTGCGGATGGTCGGATCCCCGGGTCGAGCCCGAGGATGACGACGCAGGAGAGAGCAGCCGGCCAGTCAAGGAATTCTGTTGTCCCTTCAGGATCTCCACCGGAACGATCCGGCCGATCAGATGATCCGCGTCCTCGACATGCACCGATTGCAGCCACGGCGAGCGGCCGATCGCCTGGGCTCCGTGCCGGCCCTTCTTCTCGAACAGCACCGGCACGGTCATGCCCGCCCGCGAGGCGTTGAACGCCACCTGCTGTTCTGTCAGCAGCGCCTGCAGGGCATGCAGCCGCTGGCGGCTGACCGCGTCGGGAACCTGCGCCGCCATGGTCGCCGCCGGGGTGCCGGGGCGCGGCGAATACATGAAGCTGAAGGCCGAGGCGTAGTTGACCCGCCGCACCAGATCCATGGTCTGTTCGAAGTCGGCGTCGGTCTCGCCCGGGAAGCCGACGATGAAGTCCCCCGACAGCGCCATGTCCGGCCGCGCGGCGCGGATGCGCTCGACCAGCTCCAGATATTTCGTCCGTCCGTGCTTGCGGTTCATCAGTCTCAGGATGCGGTCCGACCCCGACTGCACCGGCAGGTGCAGATACGGCATCAGCGCCTCCAGCTCGCCATGGGCCGCGATCAGGTCGTCGGACATGTCGTTGGGATGGCTGGTCGTATAGCGGATGCGGTCCAGCCCCGGGATTTCCGCCAGGGCATGGGCCAGCCGCGCCAGGCTCGACGGCTTTCCGTCCCGCCCCTCGCCGTCATAGGCGTTGACGTTCTGGCCCAGCAGGGTGACCTCGCGCACGCCGCGCGCCGCCAGCTCGCGGGCTTCGGCCAGCACGTCGGCGGCCGGCCGCGACCACTCCGCCCCGCGGGTGTAGGGCACCACGCAGAAAGTGCAGAACTTGTCGCAGCCCTCCTGCACGGTCAGGAAGGCGGTCACCCCCTCGCCGCCGCGCGGAACCTGCAGGGCGTCGAACTTCTCGTTGGGCGCGAAGTCGGCCCCGATCCGCTCGCCCCGCGCCCTTGCGGTGCGGGTCAGCAGTTCGGGCAGCTGGTGATAGGCCTGCGGTCCGACCACCAGGTCGACGGCGGGCTGGCGGCGGATGATCTCCTCGCCCTCGGCCTGGGCCACGCAACCGGCCACGGCGATGGTCATGCCGCCGGCTTTCGCCTCCTTCATCACCCTCAGCTTGCCCAGTTCGGAATAGACCTTCTCGGCCGCCTTCTCGCGGATGTGGCAGGTGTTGAGGATGACGAAATCGGCGTCCTCGACCGTGTCGGTCGGGGCGTAGCCGAGCGGGCGCAGCACATCGGCCATGCGCTCGGAGTCATAGACGTTCATCTGGCAGCCGTAGGTCTTGATGAACAGGCGCTTCGGTTCGGCGCCCGCCGCATCGGTCTCCGGCGGCGACACAAGGGTCTCGGTCATGCAGGGCTTTTAGTGCGCCGGCGGCGATCGCGCCATGCCCGCGACAACGTCCCCCTTCGGTCCCCGCACGGCATCGGCTAGGCTGGCGCGGCTCAACGGAGGCTCCTCATGTCGATCACCGGTCCCCAGTCCAAGGCCGCCCGCGCCCTTGTCCAATGGCCGCGCGATCACGTCGCCCGCCTGTCCGGCCTGACCGTCGAGCAGCTCCGCGCCTTCGAACGCGGCCGTATCCATCCCGGCGAAGAGGGGGCGGCCCGCCTGCGCGCCGCGCTCGAATCCGGCGGCGCCCAGTTCATCGACGAGAACGGCGCGGGCGTCGGGGTGCGGCTCAAGTTCAACAGCCGTGACGTGCGCGCCCTGAACCGTCTCGAGAACGAGGGCGGCGCGGTCTCCGACGACGACGCCAGCTAGACCGGATCGATATCGTCCGGGTCGACCCGCGCGGCCCGCCGTTCGAACACCAGGCCCTCGCGGCTGGACGGCTCCGCCCCCGGGATCGGCTTGCCGTAGAGCTCAAGCTTGTGGCCGACCAGTTCGAAGCCGAGGCGTTCGGCGATCTCGGTCTTCAGCCGCTCGATCTCGGCGTCGAAGAACTCGATCACCTCGCCCGAGCGGGTATCGATCAGATGGTCGTGGTGGTCGTCGCCCGCCTCCTCGTAGCGCGAGCGGCCGTCGCCGAAGTCGTGCTTCTCGACCACCCCGGCCTCCTCGAACAGGCGGACGGTGCGATAGACGGTGGCGATCGAGATATGCGGGTCGATCGACGAGGCGCGGCGGTACAGCTCCTCGACATCGGGATGGTCCTCGGCGCTGGACAGGACGCGGGCGATCACCCGCCGCTGCTCGGTCATGCGCATGCCGCGCTCGGCGCAAAGTTTCTCGATCCGGTCCATGAGGACAGGATAGGCCGACCGGCCGGACTAGGGAAGCGCCCCGGCCAGGTCGCGGGCCAGAAGCAGGGCGTCGCGCCGCCCGCCGTCGACGCCGGCGTAATAGCCCGGCCGCCGTCCGGCCTCGACGAATCCGGCCCCGGCGTACAGCGCCCGCGCCGCGGCGTTGTCTTCGGCCACCTCCAGGAAGACGCGCGTCGCTCCCAGCTCCAGGGCGGCTTCCAGCCCTTCCCGCACCAGCCGGGCCCCGACCCCGGCCCGCCTCGCCGACGGCCGCACCGCCAGGGTCAGGATCTCGGCCTCCCCGGCCACGGCGCGCATCAGGATGAAGCCGTCCGGCGCCGCCACCGGGAACACGCCCGGCTGCTGCAGCAGGGCGGCGATCGCCGCCGCGCTCCACGGCGTCTCATGCGGCCCGGCGAACGCCTCGGCGTGGATCGCCGCCATCGCCGGCGCCAACCCGGCGGCGAATTCGGCCGACGGACCCGTTGCGCTCATGACGCCGGCGGCCGCGGCTGGCCGGGCAGCCGGCTCGGCGGGGTGGCGTCAGGCGCACGCAGATACAGGGGCCGCGGCGGCGCTTCGCGAGGGTCCGCCGCGGCCGTCAGCCGGGCCAGCGCCTCGGGCGACGGTCCGGCCAGATCGGACACCACCGCCCCCTCCGCCGCCGTGACGAGCCCGGCGCCCGAGCCCACCAGTCGCGCCCCGGCCCCGAGGGCCCGCGCCCGTTCGCCCGCCGCCTCGATCGACAGGGCCTCGGCCGCGCCCAGCGCCGCCCCGTCGCGCCAGAAGCGGGCGTAGACCTGGCCTCGACGGGCGTCGATGAGGGCGGCGGTCGCCCCCGCCCCCTCGACGGAGGCCGCCAGCGCGTCCAGCGTCGAGACCCCGACCACCGGCCGGCCCAGCGCTGCGCCCAGCCCCTGGGCGAAGGCCAGCCCGACCCTCAGGCCGGTGAACGATCCGGGCCCGACCGTGACCCCGATGCGTTGGACGCCGGCAAAGCCGCCGGCCTCGGCCACGGCGTCGCGCGCCATCCCGGCCAGCCGCTCCTGGTGTCCCCTGGCCATGGCCTCCGAACGCAGCCCCAGCGGCCGCACCAAGGCGCCCTCGACCCCGAACACCCCGGCGCTGCACAGGCCCAGCGCCGTATCGATGACCAGCACCCTCACGCCGCCGCCTCCGCCCCTGGAGTTGCGCCCGCCGCGACCCTCAGTCGTCGCGGGCGAGCGCCCGCACAACACGCGCCAGCGAGCGGCGCAGCTCGCGGTCCTCGATCAGTGGCCAGGCCGCCGCCACCGCTCGCCCGTCTGCCGTCGCGGTGATGCGGCGCAGGTCCTCCCAGCCGCCGTCGCCGCGGCCGCGCACGGTATCCACCGGCGGAAAGAAGGCTTCGACCGAGGTGGCCAGCACCGTCGCCACCCGATGCAGGCGCGAGGCCGAGATGCGGTTCTGTCCGGTCTCGTATTTCTGCACCTGCTGGAAGCTGATCCCCAGCTTCTGCGCCAGCGCCGTCTGCGACAGGCCCAGCGCCGAACGGCGCAGGCTGATCCGCGCGCCGACATAGGTATCCACCAACTCCGGCTCGCCGATCCTGGGCATGGCCTCGCTCCCTCTGCTCCCGACGGAACAGTTTCATGGAAACGGGAATCCTGCAACCATTTCGTTTCATCTACACATCCAGCCGGGCGATGACCGCCGAGACCCGGCGCGTCGCCGCCCGGTCGATCCGCTCCTCGACGCCGTCGACGCCCCGCACCATCAGGGCGTCGGCGTCGGCGCCCTCATAGAGGCGCACCCGCGTCTCGCCGTCGGTCATCTCGATGACGCAGCCCTGACCCCGCCGCGGCCAGCGCTCCGGTTCGTACTCCAGCACCACGCCCGAGGCCGCCCACGGCGCCAGGTCGTCATTGGACAGCTGCAGCCGGCGGGTGCGGCCGGGCGGCCCGGCGAAGGCCCGCCCGCGCGCCTCCAGCCCGGACGGCGGCGGTTCCGGCGCCGCAACGGCGGGCGCCCCCAGCCTGAGGGCGAGGTCCTCGGGGGACGATCCGATGGCGGACGTCAGGCGGCGCTGCACGTCGGGGCGGAACAGCCCCGGCCGCTTGCCGGCCTCGTACAGGCCCCAGCCCTGGCTGGTCATGCCCGCCGCGGCGCCCGCTGCCGCCTGGCTGAGTTTCGCCTCCTGGCGCAGGGCGGCGAGCGCCTCGCCGAGGCGCCGGGCGTCGCTGTCGCTCTCGAACCGGGGCATGGGCCCATTGTGGCGCAGGGCGCCCGGCGAAGCGAGGACGGATTTGTTTCAGGCTCGCCCGTCCGTCCCCCGGTCGCCGGCGGAGAGACCTTCAGCCGCCTAGATCACCTGCTCGACGCGGGTCACTTCCGGCACATAGTGTTTCATCATCTGCTCGACCCCGGCCTTCAGCGTCGCCGAGGACGACGGGCAGCCCGAACAGGCGCCGCGCATGCGCAGGGTCAGCACTCCGCTCTCCAGATCGAAGGCGTCGAACAGGATGTCGCCGCCGTCCTGGGCCACCGCCGGGCGGATGCGGCTGTCCAGCAACTGCTTGATCTCGGCGACGATCTCGTCATCCTCGACCTCGGTCCCGGCGCTGTCGAGAGCGCCGCCGCGCATCAGCGGCGCGCCCGAGACGAAATGATCCATGATCGCGGCCAGGATCGGGGCCTTCATCTGCGCCCAGTTCGGCCCCGCCGCATCGCGCGTCACCGAGACGTAGTCCGAGCCGTAGAACACCCCCGCCACGCCCTCCAGCTGGAACAGGCCCTCGGCCAGCGGCGAGGCGTCGGCCTCGTCGATGGTGCGGAACTCGCGCGGCTCTGAGGAGACTTCCCGGCCCGGCAGGAATTTGAGCACGTTCGGATTGGGGGTGGGCTCGGTCTGGATGAACATGGCCGGTAAGTGCGCCCGGCCGACCGCGGGTTCAAGGCGCCGCGACGTCGCGTCCTGCTGCACAGCCGCCGGTCGTCGCCATGCGGGCCCGCTAGGCCAGGTCGTCGATTTCCTTCTCGGTCAGCTCGCCGGGCACGATGGTCACCGGCAGCTTGCGGCCGGTGAAGGCCGCGCCCTGCTTGACCACCCCCGCCACCAGCGGCCCCGGCGCTCCGGCCCCGGCCGCCAGCACCAGGATCTTGATGTCCGGATCCTCGCCCACGACCTTGCGGATGCAGGCCTGGGGCTCGCCGCGCTCGATCAGCAGCATCGGCGTCGAGCCGGATTTCTCCGCCGCCTCGCCGGCCCAGGCGTTCAGGGTCGCCTCCGCCTCGGCCCGGGTCTGGCGCTCGATCTCCTCGCGCACGCCCGACCAGTGCGCGTCCGAGGCCGCCGGCGGGATGATCCGCAGCATGACCACATGACCGCCGGTCGACCGCGCCCGCCGCGCCGCATAGCGCAGCGCCGCCTCGAACTCCGGACTGTCGTCGACGACGACCAGGAATTTGCGCGGCATCGACGGTCCTCTCCCTCAGACCCGGCAGGCTAGCAGATCACGGCCCGGGGCGCGAAACCCCGGGCCGTGATCCAGCGGCTCACGTCGCCGACGATGCGATCTCGCGGATCACGCTGTTGGCGATGGTCAGCTTGGCGAAGGTCCAGCCCGAGCCCGAAGCCTCGATCTCGTCGACCGAGGCGCGCACGCCCTCGACCGTCGCCAGCCGCGGCCCGATCCAGCGGTCGACGGCCTCTTCGGCCGCCTTCTCCGTGGCCCCGACCGAGGCATCCGCCGAGCGCGCCACCGCCCGGGTCAGGGCCAGCTGCTCGTTCATCAGGTCCTCGATCAGGCGACGCACCGCCAGCCGGTCGAAATGGTCGGCTGAGGGCACCGCCCCCGCCGCCGCCCGCAGCCGGTCGAAGTCGAAGGCCGCGCCGACCTGGTGGTACAGGGTGGCCATGGCCGGTTCCGACCAGCCGGCCTCGCGGGCCAGGTCGCCGATGTCCGCCGTGGCCACCAGCGGCCGCAGCATGGCGAAGTCGCGGGCCATGTCGACCGGGGCGCCATAGTCGGTGAAGGCCGCAATGCGCGCCTCCAGCCGGCCCTGTTCGAAGCGCGACAGCACCGCGCCCCCCGCTGAACGCAGCGCGTCGGCGGCGGGACGATAGGCCTCGATCAGGCCGTCCACCGTGGCCCCGTCGCGCATGGCCCGGCGGGCCAGCCAGAAGGTCTGGCGGCGCAGCACGGTCGAGATCTCGCCATAGAGGGCGATCTGCGCCTCGGCCGGGATCTTCAGGTCGAGGGCCGAGACCTGGTCCCAAGCCTCGTCCAGCCGGAACACCTGCCGCGCCGCCTCGAAGGCGATGACCATGGCCCCGGTGTCGCACTGGGCCGACAGCCGCAGCCGCTCGGGGAAGGTCGCCCCGCACATGTTGACGATCTCGTTCGACAGCACCGTGGCGATGATCTCGCGGCGCAGCCGGTGGCGCTGCATGTCGGCCTCGAACTTCGCCAGCGGCCCCGGGAAATAGCGGACCAGCGTCTTCCTGAAGAAGGGATCGTCCGGCGCGCCCGTGGCGACGATGTCGTCGAACAGCTCCAGCTTGGAATAGGCCGTCAGTACGGCCAGCTCGGGCCGCGTCAGCGCCTGTCCCGCCGCCTTCATCTCGGCCAACCTGAGGTCGTCGGGCAGGCCTTCGACCTTGCGGTCCAGCTTGCCCTTGGCGCCCAGCCACTGCATGAACCGCTGCTGCGCATCCAGTGCCGCGGCGCCCTCGACCTGCTGCAGGGTCAGGGCCAGGGTCTGGTCGTAGTTGTGCACCAGCACCTTCTCCGCCACCTCGTCGGTCATCGAGGCGAGCAGGGCGTTGCGGTCCTTCGACTTCAGCGCCCCCGAGGCGATCGCCGCCCCGGTGAGGATCTTGATGTTGACCTCGTGGTCCGAGGAATCGACCCCGGCGGAGTTGTCGATGGCGTCGGTGTTCAGCCGCCCGCCGTCGCCGCCGGCGCCGCGTCGCGCATAGGCGATGCGCCCGGCCTGGGTCATGCCCAGGTTGGCCCCCTCGCCGATGACCAGGGCCCGCACCTCCATGCCGTCGATGCGGATGGCGTCGTTGGCCTTGTCGCCGACCTGGGCGTCGCTCTCGTGGGCCGCCTTGATGTAGGTGCCGATGCCGCCGAAATAGAGCAGCTCGGCGGGCGCCTTGAGGATGGCCTGCATCAGCGCCGCCGGGTCCATGGCGTCCGCCTCGATGTCCAGCGCCGCCTTGATCTCGGGGGTCAGTTCGATCGACTTGGCCGAGCGCGGGAAGACTCCGCCGCCACTGGAGATCTTCGCCTTGTCATAGTCCTGCCAGGTCGAGCGCGGCAGTTCGAACAACCGCTTGCGCTCCACCCAGCTGGTCGCCGGGTCCGGGTCGGGGTCGATGAAGATGTCGCGGTGGTCGAAGGCGGCGACCAGCTTGATGGCCTTCGACAGCAGCATGCCGTTGCCGAACACGTCGCCCGACATGTCGCCGACGCCGACGACGGTGAAGGGCTCGGTCTGGATGTCCTTGCCCATCTCGCGGAAGTGGCGCTTGACCGCCTCCCACGCGCCGCGGGCGGTGATGCCCATCTCCTTGTGGTCGTAGCCGACAGAGCCGCCCGAGGCGAAGGCGTCATCCAGCCAGAAGCCGTAGTCGGCCGAAATGCCGTTGGCGATGTCCGAGAAGCTGGCCGTGCCCTTGTCGGCGGCCACCACCAGATAGGGGTCGTCGCCCTCCCACATCACCACATCGGCCGGATGGGCCACGGCCCCGTCGGCGAGGATGTTGTCGGTGACGTCCAGCATGCCCGACAGGAAGGTGCGATAGGCCCGGATGGCCTCGGCCTGCTGGGCGTCGCGGTCGCCGCCGGCGCGCACGATGGCCGGCAGGTTCTTGGGATAGAAGCCGCCCTTGGAGCCGACCGGCACGATCACCGCGTTCTTGACCTGCTGCGCCTTGACCAGGCCCAGCACCTCGGTGCGGAAGTCGTCGCGACGGTCGGACCAGCGCAAGCCGCCGCGCGCCACCGGCCCGAAGCGCAGGTGCACCCCTTCGATGTGCGGGGCCCAGACGAAGATCTCCCGGTAGGGCTTGGGCAGCGGCGCCTCGTCCAGCTCCTGGGTGGCGATCTTGATGGCGATGTGGGTCTTGGGCTCGCCGTCGGCCCCGGTCTGGAAATAGTTGGTCCGCTTGATCGCCTGGATCAGCCGCACCATGCGCCGCAGCGCCCGGTCGTGGTCGAGGCTCTTCACCTCCTTGAGCAGGGCGAACAGCTTGTCCGACAGTTCCGCCACGGCCGCTTCGCGGGCCGCGGCGTCGCCGCCCACGGCCGGATCGAACTTGGCGTGGAACAGCGACAGCAGGCCGCGCGCCACCGCCGGATACTCGCGCAGCGCCTCCTCCTGCACCGCCTGGCTCGGATCAAGGCCGGTCTGCTGACGATAGCGGGCCAGGGTGCGCACCAGCGCCGCCTCGCGCCAGCCGACGCCCAGTTCGATGACCAGCCGGTTGAAGCCGTCGCTCTCGGTGCGCCCGGTCCACGCCGCCGCGAAGGCCTGTTCGAACGGTTCGCGCACGTCGTCGAAATGCAGGTCGCCGCCGCGCGGGTCCTCCAGCAGGAAGTCGTGCACATGGATCTGCGGATCACCCAGCGGCGACAGGGCGTGGCCCCATTCCTCCAGCGTCTTCAGCCCCATGTCGGCGAGGATCGGCAGCACGTCGGACAGCGGCACCGCCGCCCCCCGCCGGTACAGCTTGAAGCGGAAATTCAGCGGCCCGTCGCCCTCGCGGCGGAAGGCCCGCACGGCCACCGGCTCGCCGCCGTCGTTGAGCCCCGAGGCGTTCAGCCGGTCCAGCGCCCGCAGGTCGCGCACCGCCTCGTCGGCGTTGTAGCGGTCGCGGTAGCCGGCCCCGAAGGCCCAGGCCCAGCGCGTGCTCAGCGGGCCCACCTGCACGTCGTCGACGCCGGCCCCGCGCAGGGCGCTCTCGAAGCGGTCGACCCAGCCGCGCCCGGCCTCGGCGATCTCGGCCTCCAGCTCGGCCGGGTCGGGGTCCAGGTGATCGCCCGGGGTCACCCCGATGATGTAGTGGATGCGCACCAGCGGCTGGTCCGACAGCTGCGGATACCAGGCCGACACCCGCCCGCCCCAGGCCCTGGCCAGGATGCGGCCGATGCGTTCGCGCAGGCCCGGGTTGAAGCGCTCGCGCGGAATGAAGGTCAGCACCGAGACGAAACGGTCGAACGGGTCCTTGCGGGTGAAGCTCTTGATCCGCGGCCGGTCGTGCAGGTGCAGTATGCCCAGCGCGATCTCCAGCAGCTCGTCCTCGCTGATCTGGAACAGCTCGTCGCGCGGGTAATTCTCGAGGATGTTCTTCAGGCGCTTGTGGCTGTGCGAGCCCGACACCTTGCCCGCCCGGGCCAGGGCGTTCTCGACCTTGCGGCGCAGCAGCGGCACCTCGTTGGCGGTCTTGTCATAGGCCTCGGCGGTGAACAGGCCGACGAAGCGGGTCTCGCCCGAGGGCTTGCCGTCCGGCCCGAACCGCTTGACCCCGATGTAGTCCATATAGGCCCGGCGGTGGACCCGCGAGCGCGCATTGGCCTTGGCCACCGTCACCGGCTCGGACAGGTTCAGCTGCTTCTTCATCGACCGGGTCAGCACCGCAGGCTCGTTGGCGCGGCGCAGCACGGTGCGCTCGGGATCGGCCAGCACGCCCAGCCCCGCCCCCGACTGCGACAGCGGCGCCTCGGCCTCGTAGCCGCCGTCCCTGGTCCGCGGATAGTCGTAGTCGCGCGCGCCGAGATAGACGAAATGATCCGCCTCCAGCCAGCGCAGGAAGGCCAGGTTCTCGGCCAGCACGTCCTTGTCGACGCCGGGCACCCCGGCCTCCAGATGGGCGATCGAGCGGGCCATCAGGGCGGTCATGGCCGCATGGTCGGTCACCGCTGCGCGCACGTCCGCCATGGTCGCGGCCAGGCTCTCGCCGAGGGCGTCGCGGCGCTCCTGCGGGGCCGGCTCGATGATGACGATGATCAGCGAGGTCCGCACCCCGTCGATCTCGACGATCGGGTGGAACATCGAGCGCACCGTGACGCCGGCCTCGGCCAGTTCGCCCATGACGCTGTCGACCAGGAAGGGGCGGTCGTCCTGGATGATGGCGATGCTGTCATAGCCTGCCGCCCGGCCGTCGGCGCCGGTCAGCGGCCCGAAGGTGATCAGGGCCGCGTCGCCGGGCTTGCGCCCCATGGCCGACTTCCACACCGCGGCCAGCAGATGGGCCAGGTCGGCGCCGCCCAGGTCCGGCGTCTCGTCGGCGACATAGTCGTCGTGGGCCTGGGCCAGGAAGGCCCGGGCCGCCTCGGGGTGCGCGCCGCCGCCGCCCGCGACCGCGGTTTCGAAGTTCGCCTCCAGCGCCTCCAGCGAAATGGCCTGAGGAACCGTGGGGGCGGACGCGCCGGACATGGAGAATCTCTTTGAGGACACGGCCCCCGGGGGGCCGCAGAAGGCGTCGCCAGACTAGGCCGCTTCGCCGCTTCGGCAAGCCGCCCGTCCCGACCCCGGTCCCCTAGGACAGGCAAGGGGTCTGGGGAAGCCGCAAAACGCCGCAGCGCGCGCCTTCCGGCCTGGTTTCCGGGGTCTCCCCGCGGCGCAAATGACAAGGCCGCCGGACTTTCGTCCGGCGGCCTGTTCGGACCGGCGCCCAGGAGGGGGAGGGGTGGCGCCGATCTCGGCGCCGCGGCTTTGGGGGGAGGGGACCGCGGCGACAGGGCTGAGATAGGGGCCGGTTGTGGCCAATCAAGGGCGGCTCAGCCCCCCCGCCCGCCCTTCGGCTGCGGCGGGTTGACGCGGCTGCGGGCCGGTTTCGCCGGCCCCGGCTCCTCGGCGTAGGGCTCGCCGTCGCCGGACAGCAGAATGGCCATCCAGCGCGACCCCTTGAACTCCGCCAGTATGGCCATGGCCATCACCGCCAGCGGCGTCGACAGGAACATGCCGACCACGCCCCAGATCTTGCCCCAGAAGGCCAGCGACAACAGCACCACCACCGGGTCGATGTTCTGGTTGTCGCCCTGCATGCGCGGCTGGATCACATTCCCGCTGATGAACAGGATGGTCTGCAGCCCGATCAGCAGGATCAGCGCCGGGCCGTAGCTTTCGAACTGGACCAGGGCGAACAGCGGCGGGGCCAGGCCGGCCACCGCCCCGCCCAGCACCGGGATGAAGCCGACCACGAAGATGACGAAGGTCCAGAACTCGGCGTTCGGCAGGCCCACGGCGCGCATCAGCACCCAGGCGCAGGCGCAGATCAGCGCCCCGGTCACCGTCTGCACCCACAGATAACCCTCGACGCCGCCGCGCACCCTCTGGAACACCTCCAGCGCCTCGCCCCGCGCCGTCCGCTCGGGGAACATGCCGACCAGCTTGCGCCGGAACCCCGCCTGCGAGGCCAGCAGGAAGGCGAGGTAGATCAGGACGAAAACCGCCCCCATGACCACGCCCTGGGCCTGGCGGGCGACGATGGTCAGATAGCTGCCGACGTCGATACGGGCGATCAGGTCGCTGACCGTCGGCGGGTCGTCCATACCGGCCACCCGGTAGGCGTCGCCGATGATCTCGTCGAGGCGCGGCCCGATCCGCGCCGCCACCCCGGTCGACTCGTCGAAGAAGCCGGCCGCGCCATAGACCACGATGCCGATCGAGGCGAAGAAGCCGACGATGACCACGACCAGGGCCGCCGCCCCCGCCAGATGCGACGGCACCGGGGTGCGCGATTCGATGAACCGCTTCACCCCGTCGATCATGATCATCAGAAAGATGGCCATGGCCAGCGGCGTCAGGATGTCGGCCAGCCAGTAGACCGCCCAGCCCACAGCCACCACCGAGATGGCCACGACGGCGTTTCGTCCGACGGTCGAGGTCGGCAGGCTGATGGGCGGTTTCATCGGCATATGGTCAAGGTCCCGCGGGTCTCCGTCAATCGGCCTTGAACCGCCACGCCGGCCGGTAGAGCATGAGCGCCGAGCCTGTTCAGGAGTTCCCCATGGCAAACGCCCCCGACGCCGCGCCCGGCCTGTTTCTCGGCCAGTCCTCCGACGGCGGGGCCGGCAAGGCCGAGCGCCTGCTGTTCCACCGGGCCAACCGCCACGGCGTGGTCGCCGGGGCCACCGGCACCGGCAAGACCGTGACCCTGCAGATCATGGCCCAGGGCTTCTCCGACGCCGGAGTGCCGGTGTTCTGCGCCGACGTGAAGGGCGACCTGTCGGGCATCGCCGTGCCGGGCGCGCCGAACGACAAGCTGCTGGCCCGCGCCGAAGGCATGGGGCTGACCCTGCAGCCCAGGGCGGCGCCGACGGTGTTCTGGGACCTCTATGGCGAGAAGGGCCACCCGATCCGCACCACGGTCAGCGAGATCGGCCCCCTGCTGCTGGCCCGCATGCTCAACCTCAACGACGTCCAGGAAGGCGTCCTGTCGGTGGTCTTCCACGTCGCCGACACCGAGGGCCTGCTGCTGCTCGACCTCGACGACCTGCGCGCCCTGCTCGTCCACGTGGGCGAGAACGCCGAGCGCATCGGCCGCGAGGTCGGCCACGTCGCGCCCGCCTCCATCGCCGCCATCCAGCGCTCGCTGCTCCAGCTCGAACAGCAGGGCGGCAAGGCCTTCTTCGGCGAGCCCGCCCTGCGCCTCGAGGACATGATGCGCACCGGCCTGGACGGGCGCGGCCAGGTCAACGTCCTCGACTCGACCCGGCTGATGAACAGCCCGCGCCTCTACGCCGCCTTCCTGCTCTGGCTGCTGTCGGAACTGTTCGAACAGCTCCCGGAAGTCGGCGACCCGGACAAGCCCCGCCTGGTCTTCTTCTTCGACGAGGCCCACCTGCTGTTCGACGACGCCCCCGACGCCCTGCGCGAGAAGGTCGAGCAGGTCGTGCGGCTGATCCGCTCCAAGGGCGTCGGCGTCTATTTCGTCACCCAGAACCCGGCCGACATTCCCGACAGTGTCCTGGCCCAGCTCGGCAATCGCATCCAGCACGCCCTGCGCGCCTACACCCCGTCCGAACAGCGCGGCCTCAAGGCGGCGTCGGACAGTTTCCGGACCAACCCCGCCTTCGACACCGCCGAGGCCATCCAGTCGCTCGGCGTCGGCGAGGCCCTGGTCTCGACGCTGGACGCCAAGGGGGCCCCCAATGTCGTGGCCCGCACCATGATCCGCCCGCCCGACAGCCGCCTCGGCCCCGCCACCGACGCCGAGCGCGCCGCCGTCATGGCCGCCAGCCCGGTCCGCGGCCTGTACGACACGCCCGTCGACCGCGAGTCGGCCGAGGAGATCCTGCTCGCCCGACGCGGCGAGGCCGATCAGGCCGCCGCCGACGCCAAACTCGCCGAAGCCCGTGCAAAGGCCGACGCCGCCGCCGCGAAGGAGGCCCAAAAAGCCGCCGCCGCCCGGGCGAGGGAACAGGCCCGCGCCGACCGCGAGGCCGCGCGCGCCCGCGCCCCGGCCCGCCGCTCCCGCGAAACCCCCATCGAGGCCGCCACCAAATCCGTCCTCCGCACCGCCGGCAGCACCCTCACCCGCGAAATCCTCCGCGGCATCCTCGGCGGCATGCGGCGGCGGTGAGCCTCACCTCTCCGTTCGCGAAGGCGAACGGGGAGGACAGATCGGCGCGCTGGCGACGATCAGGCGGGGGCGGCGCGGACGGCAGTGGGTTGGCGCCTGGCTGGCCGAAGCCTGCGCCGCCCCCGCCTGGTCGCTGCTCCGCATCGACCTGTCCTCCCATCGGCCTTCGCCGATGGATAGGTGAGCCGGGCGCTGTGCTGGCAATCAGCGGATTTATAGTCGGATTGTGGAGGCGATCTCCGGCCTTCTCAGTCACTTGGCTGTTTCCAGGACCAATCTTCCATCCGGATAAGCCGGCGGGCGCATATTGCGGCCTATCCTGTCGCCCCCGGCAGGCGACGGTCTTTGACAACCGCTTCCCCGCCGTGCCGCCCGAGGCGCGCCGATGTAGACTCTGCCGACTCTGCCACACCGTTTTTCGGATTTCATCCGGGTAAAACCCGGCCGTCCGCTACGCCCGCGGAACCAGCCGCCACATCCTCAGCGGATGCCGCACCGCTCCGGCCTCCTCGCCGGCCTCGCGACCGCGGCCCATATAGAGGTCGGCCCGCACCGGACCCCGGATGGCCGAGCCGGTGTCCAGCGCCACCGCCAGGCCGCGATAGCTGCCCCGCGCCCCGACCAGGTTCCCGCCGTCCGCCTCGATCCAGACGAGGTCGCCATAGCGCCAGTGGTCCGGGTCGACCGCGACGGCCCGGCGCGCTGTCAGCGGAACGCCCGCCGCCCCGGCCGGATGGCCGCCGTCGTCCTCATCCAGCCGGAAGAAGATGTAGCGCGGGTTCAGGGCCATGACCGCCCGCGCCTCCGCCCCGCGATGCGCCGCCAGCCAGGCGCGGATGGCCTCGCCCGAGGTTCCGTTCGGCGGCAGCAGGCCGCGCGCGGCCATCGGCCGGGCAATGCCGACGAAGGGCCGGCCGTTGTCGGCGGCGTAGGCGGCCCGCGCCTTCGACCCGTCGGCGAAGGTCAGATAGCCCGAACCCTGGATCTGCAGAAAGAACAGATCCTCGGCGCGCATCCACGCCAGCGCCCCGGTCGGCGGGCCGGCCTCGATCTCGGCCCGTTCGGACAGCACCTGGCCGCGCGTCCAGCCGGCCGGCGGGGCCAGCACCGGCATGTCGAACACCGCGTCCGGGCTTCGGCGGGCCTCGTACTCCGGCGCGAAATAGGCGGTCAGTAGCCCCGGCCCGCCGTCCGCGGTGCTCGCCGGGACCACCGAGAAGCCGCTCTCGAAGAAGGCCCGCGCCAGCGACGGGGTCACCGGCCGGGAGGTGCGGCGCAGCTGCCGGGCGCGCTCACACTGGCTCTGCGCCGCCGGCTCACGGGCGACGCCGCAGCCCTCGGCCCAGGCCTCGAAGGCGGCCAGGTGATCCTCCTGGTCCCAGCCGGGCAGGACGGCGGGGCTGACTTCCGTCAGCGGCGGCGGCGGGGGATCGACGGGCTTCGCGGGGGGCGGTTGAACGGGGGCGACCGGCGGCGGGGCGGGCGTGGCGCAGGCCGCCAGCACCAGGGTCAGCGCGGCGGCCAGGACGGCGCCGATCCTCCCCGCACGGCTCATGCGGTGGCGGCCTCGGTGCGGGCCAGCAGCCAGTTCGGGTCGCTGGCCCCGAGGGTGCGCTCGAAGGTCCAGACCTCGGCCACGCGGCGCTCCTCGACCTCGGCCTCGGCGTCCGGCTCGCCGGCCGGCCTCACCCGGTTACGCAGCTCGGCCAGGAAGCGAACCTTGGCGACGGCGCGGTTGTCCTCGGCGGTGGCCAGCTCCAGGTCGGCGCGGGCGGGGTGGACGAACTCCGTCTCCTCGGTCTCGCCGCGGGCCTCGCGGGCGGCGATGCCGGCCTCGAAGGACTCCATGACCTGCGCCGTTAGCAGGGGTTTCAGCGTCTCGCGGTCGCCGGCCGCATAGGCCTGGACGATGGTCTCGTGGGCCTGCCGGGCCCCTTCGAGGAAGCGGGTCGGATCGAAGTTCGGATCGCGCGCCCTCAGCCCCGCGATCGAGGCCAGGGTCACCGCGTCGAGCGTCGCCGCCCGCGGGGCGGCCCCGTCGGCGGCCGGCGCGGCCGGGGCCGGCGGCTGGGCGCGGGCGTCTTCCTCGGGCTGACGCCCCACTCTCTTGCCCAGCACATTGTAGAGCTGGAACAGCACGACGGCCGCGATCACGGCGAAGATGACGATCTGGATCTGGACCGGCACGGGCATTCCCTGACTGGCGCCCCGGAACGCCGGGCGCGACGAAACGACGATTAGGGGCTGATATGGGGGGGCGCAAGGCGAAGGACGCCCCCCGCCCGCTGCGGCCGATCGCCCGCCCCCCGGGCGCGCGAGCGCTCCGCCTCCGGGCGAGCGTCGTTGCCGCAACGGGGCTTGCATGCTAGTCGCCCCGCCTTCCGGGCCGCTCCGCCGCGCCCCTCACGCATCCAGACAGACGACCCGCCATGACCGACGCCACGCCCGCCGACGCCAACATCCCGACGCCCGCCGAGAACGGCGGCGAAGCCCCCGCCGGCCCCGGTTTCCGCATCCTGGCCCAGTACGTCAAGGACATGTCCTTCGAGAACCCCAAGGCGCCCGACTCCCTGCGCATCGAGGGCAAGCCGGCCATCGATCTCGGCGTCGAGATGAACGCCCAGGGCCGCAAGGACGGCCTGTTCGAGGTCGAGCTGCGGCTGACCGTCAAGGCCACCACCGACGCGATGACCGTGTTCAACATCGAGTTGCTCTACGGCGGCCTGTTCGCCATCTCCGGCGTGGCCGAGCAGGAGATCGAGCCGATGCTGCTGATCGAGTGCCCGCGCTACCTCTTCCCGTACGCCCGGGAGATCATCTCCCGCGCCACGGCCGACGGCGGCTTCTATCCGCCCTTCATGCTCGATCCGATCGACTTCGCCGGCATCTACATGTCGCGCCAGCAGCAGATCGCCCGCGGCCCGGCCGAGCCGGCCAGGGCCTGATCCGTCAGGCGGCCTTGTCGGAGGCGCCGGCGAGGCCGTAGGCCGCCCACAGCGAGCGGTCCTTCAGCGTCGCCGCGAGGAAGGCCAGGTGCGCCGCCCGCTCGGCCTCGGTCGAGCGCGGCGCCAGCGGCCGGGGGCGGGGACCGTAGCCGCCCGCCGTGGCCGCGGCCTGGGCCGTGACCGACCGCGCCGACGACAGGTCCAGCCGCCGTTCCTTGCCGCCCTTCAGCTCCAGATAGACCTCGGCCAGCAGGCGGGCGTCGATCAGGGCCCCGTGCAGGGTGCGCTCGACCAGGCTGATCTTGAACCGCTTGCACAGGGCGTCGAGCGAATTGGCCATGCCCGGAAACCGGACCTGGGCCAGTTTCAGCGTATCGATCCAGCGCGTCTCCTCGATCAGCTCGTGGCCGCACATTCCGCACTCGTGGTCGATGAAGGCGCGGTCGAAGGCGGCGTTGTGAGCGATCACCGGCGCCTCGCCGATGAAGTCCATCAGCTCCCTGACCACCTCGCGGAATTTCGGGGCGTCCCGCACCTTGTCATCGGTGATGCCATGCACCCGGATGGCGTCCGGCGGGATCAGCCGCTCGGGATTGACCAGGCGGTGAAAGGTCCGGCCTGTCGGCAGCAGATCCTCGATCTCGATACAGCCGACCTCGATCAGGCGGTCGCCGGTCTTCGGGTCGAAGCCGGTGGTTTCGGTGTCGAGAACGATTTCGCGGGCCATGGCCCTTATTGAATCGGTTCGGGGCGGGGCGAAAGCCCGCGCCGGGGAGATGTCCAGTCCGGGGCCAGAACCGTCCCCACGATTTCACGCACCCGCGCCCGCGCCGCCTCCAGCCCGTGCCCGGTGTCGACGATGAAGTCGGCCCGCCGCCGCTTCTCTTCGTCGGGCGTCTGCCGCGTCAGGATGGCCTCCAGCCGCTCGCGGGTCATGCCGGGCCGGGCCAGCACCCGCGCCGCCTGCACCTCCGCGTCGGCGGTGACCACCACCACCGCGTCCACCGCAGCGTCCCCGCCGGTCTCGAACAGCAGGGGGATGTCCAGCACCGCCAGCCGCACCCCGCGCCTCGCGGCCTCGGCCAGGTCCGCCTGCCGGTCGCGCAGCACCAACGGATGGACGATGCCTTCCAGACGGCGGAACGCCGCCTCGTCCTGCCCCAGCGTTGCGGCCAGCCGCGCCCGGTCGACGGCCCCGTCGACCACCACCCCGGGGAAGGCGTCGCCGACCGGCCCGACCGCGGCCCCGCCCCGCGCATACAGCCGGTGCACCGCCTCGTCGGCGTTCCAGACCAACGCGCCCTCGTCGGCGAACATCCGCGCCGTCGTGGTCTTGCCCATGCCGATGGAGCCCGTCAGGCCGAGCACGATCATGCCTCGCCCTCCAGAGCCGCGAGCGCCAGCGCCCGCACGTCGATTCCGGGCGGCTCGACCCCGAACAGGGCGGAGAACGACGGCCGCGCCTGGCCGATCAGCATGGCCAGTCCGTCGACGGTCGTCAGCCCCCGCGCCCGTCCCGCCGCCAGGAACGGCGTGATCAGCGGCCGGTAGGTCATGTCCATCAGGACGGCGTCAGGCCGGAGCGCCCCCACATCGATCTCCGGCGGGACGCTGAGGGCGTTGACGATCAGGGCCGCGCCGGCCGTCGCCCCGGGACCGCCGACGACGCCGCCGACTTCCGCCGTCAGGGCCTCGGCCCGGGCCGGCGTCCGGTTCACCACCGCGACCTCCGCCCCCGCCGCCGCCAGCGCCGCCACCGCCGCCCGGGCCGCCCCGCCCGCGCCCAGCACCACCACCGGCTGACCGGCGACCTCCAGTCCGGCCGCCTGCTCGGCAAGGGCGGCCATCAAGCCCGCTCCGTCAGTGCTGTCGGCGATGACCCGCCCCGCCTCGAAGAGCAGCAGATTTGCCGAGCCGCAGGCCGCGGCGGTCGCCCCGACCTCGTCCGCCAGCGACAAGGCCGGCGCCTTGTACGGCGCCGTGACATTGAGGCCGCGCAGACCTCCGCTCCGCCCCCGCTGCACAAGCGCCCGGAACCGCTCCGGGGTTTCGGGGCCAAAGGCGCCGTAGCGGGCGTCCAGTCCGGCGGCCAGGATCCACGCCGTATGGATCAGCGGGCTCAGCGAATGGCCGATCGGATGGCCGGCGACGCCGGCTTCGATGGTCATGTCGGCAGCACCCCGGCCCGGCGCAGCTCGGTCAGCACCGGCCACAGCGGCATGCCCAGGACGGTGAAATAGTCGCCCTCGACCGCCTCGAACAGCTGCGCCCCCGGGCCCTCCAGCCGGTAGGCGCCGACCGATCCCAGCAGGACCTCGCCCTCCCCGGCGAGGTAGGCGTCGAGAAAGGCGTCGGAAAAGTCGCGCATCCGCATCGTCGCCGTGTCGACGCCCGACCAGACGACCTGGCCCTTGTGCGCCAGGGCCGCTCCCGAGTGCAGCCGGTGCGTCCGCCCGCGCATTTCGGCGAGCCGGGCCCCGTCGCTGGCGGCGGCGCGGGC
>JADGMZ010000193.1:0-10772 GCA_015234495.1 Brevundimonas sp.
TCTTGGCCTGTTCGAACATGTCGCGGACGCGGCTGGCGCCGACGCCGACGAACATCTCGACGAAGTCCGAACCCGAGATGGAGAAGAAGGGCACGCCCGCCTCGCCGGCCACGGCGCGGGCCAGAAGGGTCTTGCCGGTGCCCGGAGGGCCGACGAGCAGGGCGCCCTTGGGAATCTTGCCGCCGAGGCGCTGGAACTTGGCCGGGTCCTTGAGGAAGTCGACGACCTCCTGCAGCTCCTCCTTGGCCTCGTCGACGCCGGCGACGTCGTCGAAGGTCTTGCGGCCCTTGTGCTCGGTCAGCAGCTTGGCCTTGGACTTGCCGAAGCCCATGGCCCCGCGCGCCCCGCCCTGCATCTGGCGCATGATCAGGATCCACAGGCCGATGATCAGCAGGAAGGGCAGCAGGCCGATCAGGGCCGTGACCCACATGTTCTGGCGCGTGCTCTTGACGTCCACCTGCGCGCCGGCGGCGTTCAGGCTCTCGATCAGGTCGGCGTTCGGCAGGGTGGTGACGACCTCGAACTTGCGGTCGTCCTTCATCTGCACGACGAGCTTTTCGCCAATGGCCTCGACCGTCGCAATCTCGCCGGCGTCTCGCGCCTTGAGGAGTTCGGAATAGGTCATGTCCTGGGGTCGGGCGGAGTCCGCCTTCTCGCCGGGCGTGGCGATGGGACCGCCCCGGTTCACGGCCACATAGATGGCGAGCGCGCCGAGGATGACGGCGCCCCAGATGGCCAGATTGCGAAGGTTCATTCTCGTCTCGGTCCCTGGAAGCGCGGCGCGCTTCCCGTTTTGGTGATGTCAGCGTCTGAAAATAGGTGTTTCCCGGGCGTTGCGCCATGCGCGCGCGGCCCGAGGTCCCTCTCGTGCGTCATTCGGTCCAGCGCAAGCGCCAGTCTCTCCTCGACCAGCGACCGCGCCTCGAACTCCGGCCCTGCAAGAACCGGGGCATTCCCTTCGTTCCGGATCAGCACAGGTCGGGCGCCGCGGGCGGCGGGCGGCAGATCGTCGAGACTTGCCCGCTCGGCCCGGGAGAGGCCCGCGATCCGTCCCGCGGCGGGGACGACGCGCCAGCCCGGCGCCGGGGCGGTGATCGACCAGCGGCCGTCCCAGACGGTCTCCGCGCCCACGGCCAGCGGCAGGGCCGAGGCGGGCCCGCGGGCGAACTCTCCGGGTTCGCGGCAGACGACGACCTGATCCGGACGGGCCTCGACCCGCGCGCCGCACAGAACGGCGGCGAAGGACTCGCCGTTTCGCAGCCGGTCCCGCATCCGCTCGAGCCGGTCGCCGCGCGGGGGCCGGTCGCCGCCGCCCGCACAGACCAGGGTCGCGGCGAGGGCGCGGGCGGAGATCGCGCGAGCGATCCGGAACACGCCATCGCCCAGGGCGACGGGGACCGGGCTGTCGTGCGTGTCGCGCGGGGCGACGGGAGGATCATCGCCCGGTCCGGCAGGCCCCAGTCCGTAGCGGGCGGCGCGGGCGCGGCTGCGGGCGAAGCGGGGGTCCTGGTTGGCCGGATCCTCGATCCAGGCGGCCCCCTGCTCCGTCAGCCAGTCGCGCAAGTCGGCCCGGCCGACGTCCAGCATGGGCCGGAGCAGCATCAGGCCGCGCCCCTCGGGCCAGGCGGGAGACGGGGCCCAGTCGCGGAGCCGGCCGAGCGAGCTGCCCGCCTGTCGCATCATCTCGCCCTCGGCCACGTCGTCGGCGGTATGGGCGAACAGGATCACCCGCGCCCCGGCCGCGCGGGCGGCGTCGGCGATCAGCCGGTGGCGGGCGGCCCGCGCCGCGGCGGGCAGGCCGGTCGCCGGTCTGGGCCCTGTCCACGAAAGACCGCGCCAGTCGGCTCCGACGGACCGCGCCGCCTCGCCCGCTGTCGCCGCCCATCCGGTGCTGGCGGGGCTGAGCCCGTGGTCGACCGTCAACGCCAGAAGACGACGACCCTGCCCGCGCGCCCAGTCGGCGGCGAGGCGCAGCAGGGCGATGGAATCGCCGCCGCCCGAGAGGGCGAGCGCCAGCGGGTGCGGGGCATGAGGTTCAAGCCGGGCCGTCAGCCGCTCGCGGACCCGGTCGATCCAGGCCGGATCGGCCGGCGTCAGCCCGCTCTCCGGGCCGGGCAGGAGAAGCGGGTGCGAAGGTCGCCGGCGCGGGTGCGAAGCGCGGCGCTGCCGGCGGCGGCGTAGCGGCGGTCGAACTCGCCCAGCGCCGTGCAGGCCTGGGTCTTGCGATCGGTGGCGTTCAACGCCGTAGCCAGCTCCAGCACCGTGGCGCCCGCCCAGGACGTGGTGGGCCATCCTTCGAGCGCGGCGGCGTAGAAGGCCACGGCGCCGGCGTGGTCGCCCGCCGAAACCCGCAGATCGCCGAGGCGCGCATTGGCCTCGCGGGCCTGGGGCGTGTCGGGCCAGGCCAGGGTCACGGTCTGCAGGGCGCGGTCGCCCAGGGCGGGGTCGGAGGCGGCGAGGCGGGCGGCGGCGGTCAGATCGCGCGCCGCGTCGCCCGTCGGCGAGGTGGAGCTGATCGGGGCGTTCAGCGTCGCCTCGCGTTCCGCCGAGGCGGCCATGTCGCGGAGGCGGGTCTCGGCGGTGCTCAGACGGGTCTCGAGCGCAGCCTTGTCGCGGGTCGTCTCGTCAAGCTGGAAGGTCAGCCGCTCCAGGTCGGCGTTGACCCTCTGCAGGGTGGCCTCGAGGTCGTTGAGGCGGCGGTCCATGATGCTGACCCGGCTGGTCAGGGCCACGACCTCGGGCTCAGGCTCCATGATGACCGGCTGACCGGCGGCGTTGCGCTGGGTCAGGGCCCGTTCGAGACGGCGCACATTGCGATCCAGCCGCTCAAGGCTGCGCCGGTCCCACTGGATGGGCTCCAGGGGCGTGGTCTGGGCCACGACCGTGGTCGTGCCGGCGATCAGGGTGACGCCGAGGACGGCGACGAGCGCCTTCCTGGAGCGGAGGGCGGAGGGCAGCTTCAGCATGATTGGTTTCGTCCCACCGATTTGAGGCCGCCGCAAGGCCGCCGCCGGTCCGGCGAGGGGCGAGAGCCCCTCCCGGACGTCAGGCGCGGATCAGCGAACCGCGCCTGAGACGATGGCGGTGTGGGCGTTGCGGTTGCGGGCCCAGGCTTCCTCGTTGGAGCCCGCCGCGATCGGCCGTTCCTTGCCATAGCTGATGGTGTCGATGCGGGCCGCCGGGATGCCGCGCTGGATCAGATAGGTGCGCACCGACTCGGCGCGACGGGCGCCGAGGGCGAGGTTGTATTCGCGGGTGCCGCGTTCGTCGGCGTTGCCTTCGATGCGGACGGTCACCTGCGGATAGCGCTGCAGCCACGCCACCTGGGCGTCGAGCCGGGGATAGGCGTCCGGCCGGACCTCATAGCTGTCGAGGTCGAAATAGACGCGGTCGCCGACGTTGACGACGAAGTCCTGTTCCGAGCCCGGCGCGGCCGAGCCCAGGTTGCCGCCGTCGACCGGCCCGGTCGGAGCGGTCGGATACTGCGGTCCGGTGATCGGCGCGGTGTCGCCGCTGGCGCTGTCCGCGGCGGGGCGCGGGGTGCAGGCGGCGATGGCGGTCACGGCGACGCCGACGGCGGCGAGGCGGATGAGGGTCGAGGTCCTGGTCATCAATGGTCTCCTTGGTGCGAGGCCTCGGCCTCCAGCGTTGCTATTAAACCCGGGTACTGGTGCGCCAGCGGTTTCGCCAGCCGCGATAACGCGAAATTGACGGCAAGGCTCCGGCCGCCTCAGGTGGCGCAGCTGTCCGGACCGCCTGCGCCGAGGTTGGTCGGCTGTTCGTCCAGCAGGGGCGACCAGGCCGGATCCGAGCCGCGGCCGCTGTAGCCGGCCTGGCCGACCACCCGCCCCGACAGGTCGACGGTCCACAGCCGGGTGTCGCCGCCCGGCGTCTGGCGGGCGAACATGATGTAGCGGCCATTGGGGGCCCACGACGGGCCCTCCTCGAAATAGCTGGACGACAGGATGCGCTCGCCGGTGCCGTCGGGGCGCATGACGCCGGTCGAGAAGCGGCCGCCGGACTGTTTGGTGAAGGCGATCAGGTCGCCGCGGGGGCTCCAGTTCGGCGAGGTGTAGATGCCGCCGCCGCGCGAGATCGGGCGCTGGCCCGAGCCGTCGGCCCGCATGATGTAGAGCCTGGCCGAGCCGGAACGGTCCGAGGTGAAGACGATCTGGCTGTTGTCCGGGCTGAACGAGGGCGAGGTGTCGATCGACGGGTCGTTGGTCAGGCGGCGCACCTGCCGGCTGGCAAGGTCCATGACATAGACGTCGGTGTTGCCGCCGCGGATGATCGAGAAGGCCATCTTCGAGCCGTCGTTCGAGAAGCGCGGGGCCAGCACCTGGCCGTCGAACTCGCCGAGCGATTCCTTGCGGCCGGTCGACAGGTTCTGGAGATAGATGCGGCTGTAGTCCTTGCCGAGCGCGACGTAGGTGATCTCATTGGGGTCGTTCAGCGAGAACCGCGGCGACATGATGATCTCGTCGCCCCGGGTCAGGAAGACGGGATCGAAGCCGTCCTGGTCCGAGATGGCCAGGCGCGACAGTCGGTTCAGCTGGGTGCCGCTCTCGGACACGAACAGCACGCGGCTGTCGAAGAAGCCGGCCTCGCCGGTCATGCGCTGGTAGACCACGTCGGCGATCTTGTGGCCGATGCGGCGCCACTGCTCGGCGGTCGCGGTGAAGCGATAGGAAGCCAGCTGGCACTGGCGGTAGGGGTCGTACAGGCGGAAGCCGTAGTCGTTGCGGTTGTCCGGCCGGCGCGACACCGACCCGTAGAGCACCGCCTGGGCCCCGATCGAGGTCCACTGCGGGAAGTTGGGGGCGTTGGCGACAGTCAGGCCGGTCTCGACGAAGCCGGCCGGGTCCAGCGGTTCGAAATAGCCGGACCGGCGCAGGTCGGAGCGGATCACCTGGGCCAGTTCGGAACCGTTCTGGCCGTTGAAGTCGGCGACGGCGATCTGGAAGGGGCGCAGCACGCCCTGGTCGATCTCCACCTCGACCGGACCGTCCTGCCGCGGCGGCGTCTGGGCCGTCACGGCCGTGGCGGCCATGGCCAGGATGGCGACACCGGCAAGAAGTCGGTTCAGACGCATGGAGAGCTCCCGCAAGTCAGACGTTCGTCGATCCTTATCACCGGACCGTTCGTGAGGAAGCAGCATGGCCGTGAATGGGGCGACTTTCGGGCCTGATCAGTCTTCATCAGGTTCCGCTGCCCGCGCACAGGCTCGGCTGGTGTCGAAGGTCGGACGGTAGTCGCCGCCGGTGAATCCGGCGGGCGTCTGGTAGGGGGCCGAGCGAAGCAGCGCCCGGCGCGCACTTTCGGCGGCGCGACGCCAGCCGGCGTCGTTGCGGGGCCGAACCAGGGTCGGCCCGTCGATGATCCGTCCCCCGGCGTCCAGGGAGATGTCGAACTGGATGCGATGGCCCACAGAAAGCCGGGGTCGTCGCAATCGAGCGCCCATGCGCCATAGACCTGCTGGAAGGCTGCGACGGGCGCGGCGGCCGCCGTTCGGGCCGGCGGGGCGGGGTCCGCGCGCAGCTGAAGTTCGGGCTCCTGCCCGGAAAGCGCGAGCATCATCAGGGTCGCGATCACCACGGCTCACCCACAGGCGCGCTCCATGTTGAACGAGGGCCGGTATTCCCCTCCGGTAAAGCCCGGCGGCACGTCGAAGGGGGCGGTGCGCACCAGGGCCTGCACGGCGCCAGCGGCGACCGCGCGCCAGACCGGATCATTGCGGGCGCCGACAAGGTCCGGGCCGTCGACGATGCGGCCGCGCTGGTCGAGGGTGACGTCCATCTGGATGCGCAGGTCGGCGGCGCCCGGCGTCTGGCAGGGCGGATTCCAGTTCTGGTAGACCTGATTGAACATGGCCGTGATCACTGGCCCGCTGGTCTGGCCCTGGGCGCCGGTGGACTGCTGGCCGGCGGGCGGGCGGGTTCCACGGTTCGGCGAGGTGTTGGGGCGTTCGGCGGCCAGCTTGCCAAGGTCGAGCGACTCCTCGCGCGGCGGGCGCGGGGTCTCGCGTTTCTTCGCCGGCGGCGGGGTGACGGCGGGGCGGGGCGGAGGCGGGCGGGTTTCGGGCCGCGGCGCCGGCGCCTTCTCCGGCGGGCGCGGGGTCGGGACCGGGGTCGGCGTGGGCGGCGGCGGTTCGACCGCCTCGGGCGGCGGGGCGGCTTCGACGTCAGAGGCAGGCTCGGGCGACGGCGCATCGGCCGGACCGGCCAGGACCATGGTCTCCGAGAGGATCGACACAGGTATGGTCTGGGTGATCTGACGCTGCGGCGGGCGGTCGCCCCCGAGCATCAGGGCGAACAGCGCGGCGCCGATGGCCGCCGCATGGACGACCACCGATCCGATCAGGGCCGGGCCGGGACGCTCCAAGGGGTCAGCCCTCCTCGCCGGAGGACGCCGCCGTGTCGGTGACCAGATTCAACTTGGTGAAGCCCGCCGACGACAGGCGCGCCATGACCCGGATCACGGCCTGATACGGCGCGCGGCCGTCGCCGCGGACGGAGATGGGCTTCTCGCGGGCCCCGGGTCCGCCGGCCTCGGCGACGCTGGCGACGAGGTCGTCCCACGCGATGGCGGTCTCGCCGACGTAGATTTCGCCGTCGCGGGCGACCGTGACCACCACCGGCTCGTTCACCGAATCGACGGCGCTGGCCTCCGTCTTGGGGAGCTCCACCGGCACGGCCACGCTGAGCAGCGGGGCCGAGATCATGAAGATGATCAGCAGCACCAGCATGACGTCGACCAGCGGCGTGATGTTGATCTCGCTCAGGGGCCGTTTGCGGGCCCGTCTGCGGCCGCGGACGTGTCCGCCGCCGCCTCCGCCGCCTCCCAGGGCCATGCTCAGAGCTCCCGTCGGCTGTAGTCGGCCGCTGGCTGGGGCGCCGGCGCCGAGGGCCCGCCCAGGCGCCGCGCCACCGCCGCCTGCAGGTCGTCGGCGAAGCTCTCCAGCCGGCCGGTGAACTTGCCCGCGTCGATCGAGAAGGCGTTGTAGGCCATATAGGCGGGAATGGCGGCGGCGAGGCCGAGGGCGGTGGCGAACAGGGCTTCCGAGATCGCCGGCGCCACCGTGGCCAGGTTGGTGTTCTGCGCCGCGGCGATGGCCCCGAAGGCGTTCATGATGCCCCAGACGGTGCCGAACAGGCCGATGAAGGGCGAGGCGGTGGCCACCACCGACAGCACGCCGAGGCCGTTCTCGACCCGCTGCCCCTCACGGGCGATCAGGCTGTCCAGCGCCCGGTCGATGCGCGCCATCAGCATATTGGCCTGGCCCTCGGTCAGCGGCCCGCGGGCGCGCGCCTCACGCCAGTCGGCCAGGGCGACGACCAGCATGCGCGGCAGCGGGTGGACCGGGTCGGGTCCGGCCTGGGCGGCGATGTCCTCCAGCGAGCGGCCGGAGCCGACCGCCTTTTCGAAGGCCGAAGCCTGACGGTTCAGCGAGGCGAAGCGCACGGCCTTGTCGAGGATCACCGCCCAGGACCACAGGGAGGCGACCGCCAGGCCGACCATGATCGCCTTGACGACGGGATCGGCCGCCAGGAACAGGGTCAGGGGGTTCAGCATCGATGCCTCGGCGGCGATGGTCATTCGGTCGTCCTTTTTCGTCCCGGGCCCTGTGCACCGGACGGGCGTGGCGGATGTGTGGCGATTCAGCCGGTCTAGCGAGGTCTGGCAGAACCGTCATCTGACTGCACGTGACAGGTTGGCAATGTCGTCACGGTTCGCCCGCCAGCCATGGCTGCACTGCGTCACGCAGCGCCGCCGGGGGACGGCGCGGGCGTCCATCCAGATGGATGCACACGGCCACGACCTCGGCGCGGCAAAGAACGTCGTCCCCGCGGGTGATGGTCTGGGAGATCAGCAGCCGCGGCCCCTTGATCGTGCGGTAGAGGGTGCGCACCACCAGGGCGTCGTCGATGCGGGCAGGCTTCAGATAGTCCAGCGACAGCTTCGACACCACGAAGGCCATCGGCTCGTCGCCGTCCAGCAGCTGGGCGTGGCCGAGCCCCATCAGGCGCAGGGCGTCCGAGCGCCCGCGCTCGAAATAGCGGACGTAGGCGCCGTGATAGACGAGGCCGGTGAAGTCGGTGTCCTCGTAGTAGACGCGCACGGGCAGACGGTGCTCGCGGCCTTCGAACCGGCCGGCGGCGGGGCTGTCGGTCATGGCCGCGGTCCGACGGCGGCGCCGGGCGCCCGGGTCAGGAAGCCGGGACAGACATTGCGAAGCATGGCGTCGAACTCGGCCTTCAGGGGGTCGCTTTCCAGCAGGATGCGGTTGGGCCGGGAGATGAACACCTCCAGCCGCCCTTCGGTGGAGACGTAGCCGCAGACCGCGCGTCGCCGCCCGCGTTCGGTATAGCGCACCACCACTTCCGGCCCGACGTGTTCGCGCAGCTGCGCGCCGGCCCGCTCCTCCAGCGTCGGCTCTCGCCCGCCGAGGCCCCCGGAGCGGGTGGCGAACCACAGGATCAGGGCGCCCAGAAGCACGACCGCGACGCCCAGCACCGCGATCAACCGCTCGACCCTGATCCTGCGTGGCGCCATCGGTCCTCCGTCGCCCGGCGAGCATGACGGGGTTCGCGGCCGAGGTGAAGGGTCACTTGCCGCCGAACAGGTCGCCCGCCTGCGGGGCTCTGGGAGGTTCGGTCAGGCCCAGGTGGCTGTAGGCGCGGGCGCAGGCCATGCGGCCGCGGGGCGTGCGCTGGATGAAGCCCTGCTGGAGGAGGTAGGGCTCGATGACGTCCTCGACCGCATCGCGGGCCTCGGCGATGGCGGCGGCGAGGGTGTCCATGCCGACCGGGCCGCCGCCGTAGTTCTCGATCAGGGCCTTGAGGAAGCGGCGGTCGTTGGCGTCCAGCCCGGCCTCGTCGATCTCGAGCCGGCTGAGCGCCCGGGCGGCGGCGAGGCGGTCGATGGAGTCGGCGCCCTCGGCGCTGGCGAAGTCGCGCACGCGGCGCAGCAGGCGGCCGGCGACGCGGGGGGTGCCGCGCGAACGGGAGGCGATCTCGCGGGCGCCGTCCTCGGCGATCGGCGCGCCCATCTTGCGGGCCGCGCCCATGATGACCTTCACCAGCTCGTCCGGGGTGTAGAATTCGAGCCGCAGGGGGATGCCGAAGCGGTCGCGCAGGGGCGTGGCCAGCAGGCCGGCGCGAGTGGTGGCGCCGACGAGGGTGAAGGGGGCCAGGTCGATCCGCACCGAGCGGGCCGAGGGGCCCTCGCCGATGATCAGGTCGAGGACGTGGTCCTCCATGGCCGGATAGAGGATCTCCTCGACCGCCGGGGCGAGGCGGTGGATCTCGTCAATGAACAGCACGTCGCGCGGTTCGAGATTGGTCAGGATGGCGGCGAGGTCGCCGGCCTTGGCGAGGATCGGACCGGAGGTGGCGCGGAAGCCGACGCCGAGCTCGCGCGAGACGATCTGGGCCAGGGTGGTCTTGCCGAGGCCTGGCGGGCCGTGCAGCAGGACGTGGTCGAGCGCCTCATTGCGGCTGCGGGCGGCGTCGATGAAGACCTTGAGATTGCCCTTGGCCTGCTCCTGGCCGACGAACTCGTACAGGGTCTGGGGCCGCAGGGCGCGGTCGTAGGTTTCGCCGGGGGCGGGGTCGGGGGAGATGATGCGGTCGTCGGTCATCAGAGTCCCCTCCCCTCCCGGCCGTCGTCCTCGGGCTTGACCCGAGGACCAGAGGAAAAGCGGGGCTGTGCGGCAGAGAAGGCCCCACCGGTGTGCCCGCGGTCCGACCACCGAGCACCGGACGGTCTGATCCTCGGGTCAAGCCCGAGGATGACGGGCGAGATGAGACTCACCGCCCCAGCTCCTGCAGGGCCGCGCGGATGACCGCCGACAGGTCGGCGTCGTCGCCCAGCCGGATCAGGGCCTGGTCGACGGCGCGGCGGGCGTTGACCTCGGCGACGCCGAGGCCGAGCAGGGCCGAGACGGCCTCGCCCGTGATGCTGGGGGCCGGGGCCGGGGGTTCGGCATGGACGCCCGGGGCGGAGGGGGTGAAGGAGACATCGCCGAGCGGCTTGCCCTTCAGCTCGGTGACAATGCGCAGGGCCAGTTTGGGGCCGACGCCGTTGGCGCGGGCCACAGCGGCCTTGTCCTCGCGGGCGACGGCGCTGGCCAGTTCGCCCGGCGGCAGGACGTCGAGCACCGACAGGGCGGCCTTGGGGCCGACGCCCTGGATGCCGGTCAGGGTGGTGAAGGCGCGGCGCTCGTCGCGGGTCAGGAAGCCGTAGAGGCGCGGGCCGTTCTCGGCCGACCAGCTGGATTCGATGTGCAGGGTCGCCTCGTCGCCGGGGGCAGGCAGGCGCTGAAGCGTGCGCGCTCCGCAGGCGACGACATAGCCGACGCCGGCGCAGTCGATCAGGCAGTGGTCGGTCTCGACCTCGGCCAGCACGCCTCTCAGACGGCCGATCATGCCGCCCCCGCGAGGAGGGCCCGCTTGCGCAGCTGGGCGTGGGTGATGGCGACGGCGAGGGCGTCGGCGGCGTCGGCCTTCACGTCTCCGGCGGACGGGAGGAGGCGTTTCACCATGAAGGCGATCTGGGTCTTGTCGGCGTGGCCGGCGCCGACCACCGCCTTCTTGATCAGATTGGGCGAATACTCCGCGACGCTGAGACCGTGGCGGGCGGGGGCCAGCATGACGGCGGCGCGGGCGTGGCCGAGCTTAAGCGTCGACGACGGGTTCATGTTGACGAAGACCTCCTCGATGGCCGCCTCGTCGCAGGCGTGGGCGGCGCAGACCGCCCCGACGCCCTCAAGC
>JADGMZ010000193.1:10782-16820 GCA_015234495.1 Brevundimonas sp.
AACGGGGCGCTCTCCGCCGGCGTCACGACGCCGTGGGCGATCCAGCGCAGGCGCGCGCCCTCGACCGCGATCACGCCCCATCCGGTGCGCCGCAGGCCAGGGTCGAGCCCCAGGATTCGAGTCGCTTCGTTCGCCATCCGTTCCAGTCATGCCCGATAGATGGCTAACGGACAATGACCGGCGGCGGACGACCCCTATTCGGTGGTGGCGCCGTCGAAATGCTCGTCAGAGGCGTCGGCCTCGGCCTTGCCGGCATGCACGACGCCGTCGCGGTGCTCGGGCGGACCGTACAGGGTGTAGAGCGCCAGCGGCTGGTCGCCCGTGTTGATCACATTGTGCCGTGCGCCGGCGGGCACGATGACGGCGTCATCGTCCTTGATCGAGGTGCGCTGCCCATCGATCACCACCTCGCCCGCGCCGCTCTCGATGCGGAAGAACTGGTCGTGGTCCTCGTGGACCTCCTCGCCGATCTCCTCGCCGGGCTTCAGGGTCATCAGCACCAGCTGGAGAAACTTGCCCGTGTACAGCACGCGGCGAAAGTCGCCGTTGCTGACGGTCAGGTCTTCGATATTGGCGACAAAGCCCTTCATGGCGGATCCTTTCGTGCGCAGCTGAGACCTGTGAGATTGGGCCGGGCCGCAGGCCATTCAAGACGGCCGCCGACTATTCGTCGCGGGGCAGCACCGAAAAGCCCGCCAGCCCGTCCCGGCCGCGCAGGTCGGCGACCAGGGCGTCGACGTCGATCGGCATCGGGCCCTTCACCTTCATCACATGCTCATGGATCAGGGAGTCGGCGCTGATGACGTGGCCGATGCGGACCGCCTTGAGGCCGCGGGCCCGCAGCAGATCGCGGAGCACCCCCTCGCTCGGCGCCGCCTGCTGCTTCCAGCGCAGCACGACGTCCATGACCCCGACATGCGGCAGCTTGGCGTCGAGCAGCCGCAGCACGGCCAGCACCGCCAGGGTGGCGCCGGAGCCGATCAGGGCCAGGTCCAGCATGCCGACCCCGAACAGGACCCCGATCGCCGACGTGACCCACAGCGAGGCCGCCGTGGTCAGGCCGTGCACCGAAAAGCCCTCGCGGAAGATCACCCCGGCGCACAGGAAGCCGATGCCGGTCAGCAGCCCATGGGCCATCCGGGTCGGGTCGATGACCACCCGCTGCCCCGGCAACCAGGCGAAATCCCAATTGGCCTGCTGCATCGCCGCCAGCATCAGCAGGCAGCTGGTCACGCATACGAGGATATGGGTCCGGAAGCCCGCGGGATGGCCGTGGTAGGTTCGTTCGACCCCGATCAACCCGCCCGCCGTCATGGCCGCGAGCACCGGCCAGGCCAGATCCCAATCTATCAAGAGCCGCTCCGTGAACTGACGAATCACGAGCCTAGGCCCGCCGCCGGCGGCCCGGCAAGGACCGTCAGTCGTCGCGGGGATCGAGCCGGTAGCCGGTCACGCCCTCGACCGCGCGCAGACGCGCCGACAGCGCCTTCAGCGAGGTCTCCTCCATCCCGCGCAGCCGGAAGCTGCGTTGCACGGCGGCGCCGCCGTCGACGAGTTCGTGCCGCTCGCCGCTGGGGATCCAGCCGACGTCCGACATGGCGGCCTCGACGGCGTCCTCGGCCCCGGGCGTGTCGCGCCGCCACGAGACCTGGGCGTCGACGATGGTCTGCTGCGGCAGACGGACGCTGACGATGCGCAGGGCGGCGAGGATGACCACCGTCAGCACCGCCCCGGTGGTCGCCAGCCAGAACAGGCCGGCCCCGAACAGCAGGCCTATGGTCGCGGTGATCCACAGCGACGCCGCCGTGGTCAGACCGTGGATCGAGAAGCCGGCGCGGAAGATCACCCCGGCGCACAGGAAGCCGATCCCGGTGAGAACCCCGTGCGCCATCCGGGTCGGGTCGCTGACGATGCGGGTGCCGGGCAGGACGTCGAACTGCCACGCCCCCTGGGACACCGCCGCCTCCATCAGCAGGCAGGACGCCAGGCAGACGAGGATGTGGGTGCGAAATCCGGCGGCGCGACCACGCCATTCGCGCTCGAACCCGATCAGACCGCCGGCGACCACGGCGGCGACCAGCGGCATCGCGAAATCAGGCAGGTCGGTGAACTCCATCGTCCGGCAACGGCGGGTCAGCCGGGCCGGTTCCGTGGGAACCGGAACGGGCCCCGGACTGTTGAATCCGCTGTTGTCAATTCGGGGACCCCGTCATGGGCCGCTTGAAGGAAAGGGGCCTTTCGCCGGAGGCCTATGATCGGGTCAGGGCCGAGATGCTGCGCGCCGCCGTCGAACTGTCCGAATCCCAACTGCTGGACCTGACCGACGCCCTGCACGGCCTGATCCGCCTGCGCCGTCCCGGTCGCCCGTTACGCAATCCAGACGGCTGGGTCACCGACGAGCTGCGCAGCTTCGCCGACTGAGGGCCGGGTCGCCGGCGTCAGTCGACGAGCTGGAAACGGATGGTGAACCGGATCGTGCCGTCGGTCCTGAAGCCATCGATGCTCCGGGGTGTGACACGGGCGTCGCGGGTGGCGTCCAGCGCCGCCTCGCCGAAACCGGCGTCTGGAGGGCTTTCGATCAGGATCTGGCAGGCGCCCAGTTCGCCGCTGGCCAGGGCCTCGCAGAGCAGGGTGACGTCGCCGTTCCGGACTCCGCGGCTCGCGGCCAGCTCCGGAAACAGGGGCGCGGGTTGCCGGACCCAGCGCGGCAGCTCGATCCGTTCGCCGGTCCCGGCGCCGGCGGTCGAGGCTACAGGGGGCGCGGGATCAGGGGCCGGGGCGACCGGGACCGCCATCTCAAAGTCCGCGGTATCGTCCCGGTAGGTGACCTCGCGGAGACTGAAGCTGGCGTTGGACAGGTACCAGGCGACGACCGCCGCCGCGCCGATCATGATGAGGATGACCACGGCCCAGACCGCGATATCCACCCCGCGGCCGGGCCGGTTCCTTCCCGAAGCCGCTGGCCCCCCGGTCTCCATCTAGCCCGCGTACTTCGCCAGATCCTCGTCCGAGATATCCTCGTTGGAGTAGACGTTCTGGACGTCGTCCTCGGCGTCGAGCGCATCGAGCAGCTTCATCAGCACGCCGACGGCGTCGCCGGTGACCGGCACTTCCGACTGCGGTTTCCAGACGATGGCGGTCGACTTCGGATCGCCCAGCACCTTCGACATGGCCTCGGCCACCTCGTTGAGGTCCTCGAAGGTGGTCCAGATCGTATGGCCCGGCGCGTCCTCGTAGATGTCCGGCTTGACCAGGTCGCTCTCGACGTCCTGGGCGCCGGCCTCGATGGCGGCCTCCATGACCTCGTCCTCGGTGCCGGCCTCGGCGGGGTAGATAATCTGGCCGACCCGGTCCCACATGAAGGCGACCGAATTGATTTCGCCCAGGGCTCCGCCGTTCTTGGTGAAGGCGGCGCGGATGTTGGAGCCGGCGCGGTTGCGGTTGTCGGTCAGGGCCTCGACGATGATCCCGACGCCGCCGGGGCCGCGGCCCTCGTAGCGGATTTCCTCCATCGTATCGGCGTCGCCTGAGGAGGCCTTGTTGATCGCCCGCTGGATCACGTCCTTGGGCAGGCTCTCGGCCTTGGCGTTGTTCACCGCCAGGCGCAGCCGCGGGTTCATGGCCGGGTCGGGCAGGCCCGACTTGGCGGCGACGGTGATGTCCCGCGACAGCTTGGAGAACAGCTTGGACCGCTGCGCGTCGGCGCGGCCCTTGCGGTGCATGATGTTCTTGAATTTGGAATGGCCGGCCATGAGGATTCGTTCTGGGTCCGTGGAAAAAGTGAGGCGCGCCGTCTAGCCGATGGCGGGGCCGCTGTCACGGGACAGGAACCGCCAGCTTCGCCGGGCATTCCGGCACTGACCCCGCCGGAGCCTGTCATGACCGCTGAAGACGCCATCCTGGACGCCGATCTCTACACTGACGAGGATCTCGAGGAGGCCGACATCGTCGAGTGGTACGAGGCCCGGCCGATGACGGTCTCGACCTATGTCGCCACCGGCGCGGTGATCGGCGCCTTCGCCCTCGGCGTGCTGACAGCGGTCGGCGCCCTGGCCCTGATGGGCCGCCTGGACGACTAGGTCCTCAGGCTTTCGAGGAACCCGCGCATCTTGTCCTCGACCGCCACCGGCCGCTTGGTCTCGCGGTCGACGTAGACGTGGACGAAGTGGCCAACGGCGGCGGCGTCCTCCTCGGCGTTGCGGAACAGGCCGATCTCGTAGCGGACCGAACTGGTGCCGACGTGGGCGACCCGGACCCCGGCCTGGATCTCGTCGGGGAAGGCAGTCGGCGAGAAATAGCGGCAGCCCGTCTCGGCCACGAGGCCGATGACCTTGCCGTGGTGAATGTCGAGCAGGCCGTTGACGACCAGCAGCCGGTTCACGGCCGTGTCGAACCACGAATAGTAGACCACGTTGTTGACGTGGCCGTAGACGTCGTTGTCCATCCAGCGCGTGGAGATGGCCTGGAAGCGGCGATAGTCGCTGCGTTTGGTCCGCTCGATGGTGCCGGTCATGTTTCCCCTCCTTGGCGCGCTGTCGCCCGGCGCGGCGCCTGGCTGCATGAGCGCATCTGGCGCGCGCTTCTGCGATCCAGCCTTGGGCTTGGCGGACGCGGCGTCAAGCGCCTAGCGTCGTCGCCATGAAGACCGTCGCCGCCGTACTCAGGACCATGGGCGCCGCCCGCCCCTACGCCGACAGCCGGCCGCTGTCGGTCGAGACCGTCACCCTCGATCCGCCCGGCGAGGGCGAGGTGCTGGTCGCCGTCAAGGCCGCCGGCCTGTGCCATTCGGACCTCAGCGTCATCAACGGCGACCGGCCGCGCCCCATGCCGATGGCCCTGGGCCACGAGGCGGCGGGCGTGGTCGAGGCGCTGGGACCAGGGGTCGGCGACCTGGCCGTCGGCGACCACGTGGTCATGGTCTTCATGCCCAGCTGCGGCCACTGCGAGCCCTGCGCCGGCGGGCGGCCAGCCCTGTGCGAGCCGGGGGCCGCGGCCAACGGCCGGGGCGTGCTGCTGGGCGGCGACCGGCGGCTGCACGCCGGGGCGGAGACGCTGAACCACCACCTCGGCTGCTCGGCCTTCGCCGGCCATGCGGTGGTGTCGCGGCGGTCGCTGGTCAAGGTCCCGGAGGACCTGCCGTTCGAGCAGGCCGCGCTGTTCGGCTGCGCGGTGCTGACCGGGGTGGGGGCCGTGGTCAATACGGCGGCGGTGCGGACCGGCCAGTCGGTGGTCGTCGTCGGCCTCGGCGGGGTCGGGCTGTCGGCGGTGCTGGGCGCCCTCGCCTCGGGGGCCAGCCCGGTGGTGGCGGTCGACCTGTCGGAGGACAAGCTGGCGCTGGCGCGGACGCTGGGGCCGGTGCGGACGGTCAATGCGGCCGATGCGGATGCGGTCGAGCAGGTGCGCGCCCTGACCGGCGGCGGGGCCGACTTCGCCTTCGAGATGGCCGGGGCGGCGCGGGCGCTGGACGCGGCGTGGCGGATGACCCGGCGGGGCGGGACAACGGTCACCGCCGGCCTGCCCCCGCCCGAGGCGGCGCTGGCGGTCAACATCGTCCAGCTGGTGGCCGAGGAGCGGACGCTGAAGGGGTCGTACATCGGCACCTGCGTGCCCGGCCGCGACATCCCGCGCTTCATCCGCCTGTTCCGCGAAGGGCGGCTGCCGGTGGACCGGCTGCTGAGCGGGACGGTGGCGCTGGAGGAGATCAACACCGCCTTCGACGCCCTGGCCGAGGGGGCGGCGGTGCGGACGGTGGTGAGGTTCTAGGGTTCAGGGCGGTTCTCCCTCCCCGCCCCGGGGAGGGCGGTCGACGCGAGCGTCGACCGGGTGGGGGCGGCCCGGCGAAAAACAGGGTCGACAGAGTCGACAGGGTCGACATCGGGGGCGGGGTACGGGGCCGCGCCCGCCCGGCCGCTGCGCGGCCCCCCTCCCCGGGGCGGGGAGGGAGAAAAACTGAGTCGACAGGGTCGACATCGGGGCGGGGTGCGGGCCGGTCCCGCCCGGCCGCTGCGCGGCCCCCCTCCCCGGGGCGGGGAGGGAGA
>JADGMZ010000193.1:16920-21529 GCA_015234495.1 Brevundimonas sp.
GGGCCGGTCCCGCCCGGCCGCTGCGCGGCCCCCCTCCCCGGGGCGGGGAGGGAGATGGAGGGTCGAGGTGACGGCGCCTGGGGCGGCGGGGTCGGGGGTTCGGTTGTCAAAGACCGGGGCCGCGGCGGCGGCGCAACAAGGCGAGTATGGGCCGGGCCGGCCCTCAGGCGGACAAATCGCCCCGGGAAATCGTCAGGGCGTTGAAAAGACGGCGCTTCGTCCGCGCGGGCGTGCTGGCGTTCCGCGAATGGCCGCACTCATTTCGGGCGCGGGGCGGCCTCGACCGTCAGGGTTCCGGCGGGCGGCGGGACCAGCAGCGCGTCGGCGGGGCGGCGGTCGAACAGCCAGTCGGCCCAGACCTCCGGCGGCAGGGGCAGGACGCCGCGATCGTGATAGGGCGCGACGTCGGGGCCGGGTGCGGCGGTGAGCAGGGAGAAGGCGTCGGGCGCGCCCCCCTCCCCCGCCCGCCACAGCGCCGCCAGGGCGAGGAAGGGCCGGCTGGCGCCACGCAGCACCCAGCGGGTCTTGGGGTAGTTGTCGCCCGTGAACTCATAGAAGCCGCTGACCGGAACCAGCGCCCGCCCCCCCGCCGGACCGTTGGAGAAGCGCCGCCCCTCGGAGCGGAAATTGATCACCGGCGGGCGTTTGGGCGCCGGCGGCGGAAAGCCGAACCGCATGGACGCCAGTTCGGCCCCGGCCGCGCCCGCGGCGCGCACGGCCCGCGACAGGTCGGTCGGCCGCACCTCGTCGACCGGCTCGATGTTCGGCAGGCCGCCCGGAAAGCGCAGCGGTGCGCCGTGATGATCGAAGGCCTCGACCAGCTGGGTGACGGAGAAGCGGGCTTCGTAGGAGGCGCACATGGGGCTCAGTCCTGTTCGGCGGGCGGGACCCAGTTCGGGTCCGTTTCCGGATACCAGTCGGCGGCGAGGTCGAGCCAGTCGGGATTGCTCCGCTCGATCAGGGCCAGCTTCCAGTCCCGCTTCCACTCCTTGATCTGCTTCTCCCGCCGGATGGCCTCGACCACCCAGGCGAAACGCTCGAACCACACCAGCCGGGTGCAGCCGTACTGCTTGCTGAACCCCTCGTAGACTCCGGTGCGATGCTTCCACACCCGCGCCACGAGATTGGCCGTCATCCCCGTGTACAGCGCCCCGTTGCGCCGGTTGGCCATGATGTAGGTCGCGATGAAGGTGCGGTGCGTCCCCATCGGCAGACGCTACGCCCGAGCCTCCCTTTCGTCATCCCGGGGGTGCGAAGCGAACCCCGGGACCCAGCGGCGCCGAAGGCGATCCGTCCGCCGCCCCGCCCCCCCGCGCTCCCGACAGTTTCGCGCTCCCGCGCGCCGCTGGGTCCCGGGGTCTCCGCGGCTCCGCCGCCCTCCCCGTCCGACGGGATGGGATGAATCATACAACGGCCGGTTTATGCGGAGCGTAGATTGGTTTGAGAAAAGGCGATGTCTTTGATCTGCCAGGGGAGTTTTGTGACAATCGGACTATAATTTCCGGAATTGCCAGCACAGCGTCATGGCTCTGGAGAGCCGAGGTTCTTCACGATGGGCGCCGTCGGTGATGGGTAGCTTCTATGGTTGGGCCCCTCCACCGTCCCCTGCTACCTGTTACGGGTGAAACCTCTGAACGACCGCACCTCGGCCGCAATGGCTAAGGTGAAACAATCACGAACGACACCGGAAGACAGAGTGGCTGTCGTCCTGCGAAAGATCGGCGCGTCGTATCGGCGAAACGTCAGAACCCTCCCCGGGAGACCCGACTTCGCCAATCGATCCAAAGGCTGGGTCATCCAGGTCCACGGCTGCTTTTGGCATCAGCACGACTGCAGTCGCGGAACGATCCCATCCCACAACCGTGAAGCCTGGCTGAAAAAGTTCGCAGCCAACCGTGCGCGTGACGAAGTCGTGGAAAACCGACTGCGATGCCTCGGTCTCCGCGTGCTTACGGTCTGGGAATGTGAAACGAAGGACTCAGAGTCCCTTATGAGGGTGCTGGAAACCTATTTGGAGTAGGTAGTGGACCTCAGGCCCACAACTGATAGATGGTTGCTCATTGACACTCGGCTTACGTTCGCCTTTTGTTCATGGGCAAATTCTTTTCGAGTCGGATGATGACCCTGCGCCTAATTGATCTCTTCAGCGGCGCGGGCGGTATGAGCCTCGGCTTCTGCGACAAGCAGTTCTGCGGGGGCTTCACGACCGCTCTCGCGCTCGACAACGACGCAGCCGCGATCAAGACCCATGAGCTGAACTTCCCTGGTCGCGCGATCCAAGCGAACATCGAGGAATGGCTGTTGCACAACGACGTGCCTCAAGCGGATGTCGTTATCGGCGGGCCTCCCTGCCAAGGGTTTAGTCTCCTGAACAAGAAGCGAGATGGGGACGCACGTCGCGCCCTATGGGAACCGTTTATTGAAATCGCCGAGCGTTCGGGCGCGAGAGTTTTCGTGATGGAAAACGTCGCGGAACTCTACCGCTCTCCCGAACGCCAGCTGATTGAAGCTAAAGCGCGACAGCACGGATTTCAGACCCAAGCGGCGATCTTGAACGCTGCCGATTACGGCGCTCCTCAAACCCGCAAACGCACCATTATCCTAGGGTGGCGTGACGCATCCAACCTGCCCAGCTTCCCACCCTTGCCATCGCATGCGGACCCGAAGCTGAAATCCAACCTGCCCCGCTGGCGGACCGTGCGCGATGTGATCGCCGACCTGCCGTTCGAAACAATCGGAACCCAAATCGGAACGCTGCCGAAGCTGAACCTCCATTTTGGTCGGACCCCGACAGCGAAAAGCCTTGAGCGCTATCGGGCCGTGCCGATCGGGGGGAATCGCTTCGACCTGCTGGCGAACCGTCCTGACATCACGCCCGACTGTTGGGTTAGAAAGACCAGCGGAGGGACCGACCTCTTCGGCCGACTCTGGTGGGACCGACCCTCAGTGACGATCCGCACGGAGTTCTACAAGCCCGAGAAAGGCCGTTACCTTCACCCCGAAGCGCATCGTCCGATTAGCCATCGCGAAGCCGCACGTCTCATGGGCTTCCCGGATGACTTCAAATTTTACGGCACCAAGGTCGAGGTGGCGAGGCAGATCGGGAATGCCGTGCCTCCAAATCTGGCGGGGGCATTGGCAAAATCCGTGAGAGACATTCTGATTCCGTTAGCACTTTCCGCGTGATCTATGCTGCCCATGGGGCGGCGATCTAAGCAATCAGACAGCAGTGAGGCTTTAGCCGCGGCCGATGCACTTCGGCATTATGCCGAACTTCCCTTGGATACACCCCTCCGTACTCGCGCGGCTGCCTTGGCGCCAATCATCTACGCGCTCCGGGACATCGGCAGTGGTTTGCTCCCAGGGGTCCGCTCGGCTCGTACGCGATTACTGGAAGTCTTTCGCCGCTATCCCGGCGTCGTGATACCGGGCAGCGAACTATTTGTCGTGGCTGGAATTGACGACTGGGCACGCCGCCTGCGTGAGCTGCGGGTCGAATATGGCTGGCCGATATATTCTGGTGCCACGTTCGCTCAGATCAGAGCCGAAGACCCAGAACAGTTGGCTGATATCGAACGACAGATCGGCCTCGATACTCTCGGCGTCGGCGTCGAGGACTATGTCCTGTTGGAAGATAAACAGGACCTATTTGCAGCGCGACACTGGCGGCTCCTGAAGCAGTTGCGGAACTCGAAGCTCTCTGTCCAAGACCGAATTCTCGAGCTTCTGAAACAGAATGTCGGTCAACCAATCTCCGGAGAACAGTTGCGGTATGTAGCTGGGGGAGCGAGCGAATGGGCACGGCGAGTGAGAGAGTTGCGGACTGAAGAAGGCTGGCCCGTGCTCACCAAAATGCAAGGACGACCTGAGATCGCCGTTGGATCATACATGCTCGCCGACGCGAAGCAGGCTCCCCCACACGATCGGAGAATCTCTGACTCAACACGGATAGCAGTTCTGACCCGTGATGGTTTCAGCTGTCGCCATTGTGGCTGGTCCCGAAAGGATTTGGACCCCGATGATCCGAGACGCTTCTTGGAACTCCATCATGTCCATGAGCACGCCGAAGGGGGCCAGAATTCTGCGGAGAACCTCGTGGCGCTGTGCAACGTTGATCACGACGCCGTTCATGCCGGACAGCTGCTGTTGCCCCGCGACTGGCCCTAATAGGCGCCCCTACGCCCTGTCCCTTACCCGCATCGCCCCGCCGCTGCTGGTGGCCACCTCGAAGCGGCCCGTGGCGCGGATCAGGTCGGAGAGCTTGGCGTAGCCGTAGGTGCGCTGGTCGAAGTCGGGGTAGGCGTTGCGCAGGCGGTTGGCGATGCCGCCGGCGTTGACCCAGCCGTCGCCGTCCTCGTCCATGTCGGCGATGACCGTGGCGATCAGGCGGGCGGCCTCGGACGGGGGGCGTTTGCCGGCGGCGGGGGCGGCGGGCTTGCGGCCGCGGCCCGAACCGGACGGGGCGGCGGTCTCGGCGTCGTCGTCGGCGACGGCGCGGCCGGTCAGGTTCTCGGTGTAGATGAAGCGGGTGCAGGCCTGGCGGAAGCTCTCGGGCGTCTTCTGCTCGCCGAAGCCGTAGACGTCGACGCCCTCTTCCCGGATGCGCGAG
>JADGMZ010000194.1 GCA_015234495.1 Brevundimonas sp.
GTTGCAGCCTATGTGGCCGCGCTGGCATTTCTGTTTGCGGCTTACCGGCACGCCGGCCGGGTCTGGCTGCTGAAGCACTCCGTCATCACCCAGGGGATCGACAAGCGGAACGTCTGGCCCGGGGAATGGGGCGAGACGATCATCGTCACCTTCGCGGCCCTGTCGGCCCTGGTCGTGATCTTCTTCACCAGCGACGTAACGCTTTTCGAGACGGTGCAGACTCATCCCGCGGCGATCGCCGGTTTCCTGCTGCTCGCCACGCTCTGCATCTGGGGACATAGCGGATCCACGGTGCGCAAGGCGCGGGCCATGGGCCGGCGGGAAGCCTATGTGCGTCGACTGCGGGACACCTACGTCCGGTACAATGGCTACACCATGTGCCTGTTCGGCATGGGCGCCCTGATCGTCGCGATGCTGATCGCCCAGTTCCAGCACGACGGCGAAGCCTTCGCCCGTCAGGCGGAGTTGATCACGGGCGCCTTCGCCGAGGCCCAGCGGCTGGCCGGTCAGGCCGGGGCGCACGAGGACTACGCCCGCGCCATCGCCCAGGCGGAGACCGGGTTCAGCGAAATCGCCCTGGCCGGCAAGACGCTGCAGAGTCAGTTCAACCCGATGTTCATCTTCGCAGGCACCCTGATCGTCATCAACATCGCGATCAATCTGACCAAGATGAAGGGCATGTTCACCGGCGATGCGGTGAGCATGACCGCCCTGTTCACCTACGGCCCGCTGGTCGTGATCGGGATCGTCGGCCTGGTCGTCTATCTGAATGTCTATGAAGTCATGCTGACGGACGCCCTCGCCCGGCTGGAGAGCATCACCCCGCCTCCGGCCCTTGGCGACTGGCAGTTGTCCCAGCGCCACGCCGAGATGGTGGTGGAGATGTCGAACGCCCGCAACATCTTCGGCTTCGCCCAGACCATCGCTGGCGAGGGTGGCGGCTTCGCGATCCTCGCCTGGGGCATCCAGACCGCCCTGGAGAAGATCAGTGAGAACAAGGAGACCGAGAAGGTCCGCATGCCGCTGAGGAAGTTCCGACCGGACGATGGCCGAACGCCCCGCCGGCGGCAGGCCGCATGATCCGGGTGCGGAAGCGCTGGCTCGCGCTGGTGGCGGTGATCCTTTCGGGAGGCTATGCCTGTGCGTCAATCCAGACCACGGGAGCGCCCGCCTCGCCCGACAGCGACCTCAGCTTCAAGGCTTCCAGCCGTCCATGGCCGGGGGGCGACAGCATGACCCTGGTCACCTGGAACCTCGGCTATGCCGGTCTGGGCCGGGATTCGGACTTCTTCGCCGACGGTGGCGAGAGCTATCTACCGCCCGGCCGATCCGCCGTCCTCGCCAACCGCGACGCCATCGCCGCCTGGCTGGGGGCGAGCGGGGCTGACGTCATCCTGACCCAGGAGACGGCGCGGGCCAGCGTGGTCAACTGGTGGGTCGAGGTGAAGGGCGCTGTCGACGAAGCGTTTCCCGGCCATGGTCAGGCCTTCTATGCCGACTTCCGCACCCGGCTGCTGCCCCCTCCCCTTCGCATCCGCAATGGCCTGGCGACCTACGTGGACGCCGGCCTGACCGCCGCCGAACTCTGGCCCCTGCCGTCCGACGGCGATCCGTATAACGGCGCGCTGCGCCGCCGCTATGCCGCGCTGGCGACGCGGATAAACGGCCCGGGCGGCTGCTGGACCGTGGTCAATCTGCATACGGCGGCGTTCGACGAGGGCGCGGCCCTGCGCCGTCGCCAGATCGAGGCCTTGCTGGCGCGCGCCGCGGACGAGACCGCCGCGGGCCGCCGGGTGGTGATCGGCGGCGACTGGAACCTGAGGCTGGCCGACACTCGCTTCGCCCACACGACCAGGGCCGAGGACCTGTTCTGGGTCCATGATTTTCCAGCCGACCTGTTGCCGGCCGGCTGGCGGATCGCCGCCGACCCCCGCACCCCCACGGTGCGCACCAATGAACGACCCTACCGGCCCGGAGAGAATTACACCGCCGTGATCGACGGCTTCCTTGTCGGACCCGGGGTGGTCGTCGACTCCGTGGAAGGGGCCGATCTCGACTTCCGCTCGTCCGACCATCAACCCGTGCGACTGACGGTGCGAGCCGACGGGCCCCATCGTCCGCCCTGCCCGCGACGATCCCGATGAAGCACATCCTCGCGGCCGTGATTCTCCTTGTGTACGGCGCCGGCCCGGCCGCCGCCCAGAGCCGCTTCGACGGCTGGGCCACGGCGGTGATCTCCGCGGACTGGCGCGACGGACATGGACTGCCCATCGAGGCGTTCGACAACGCCCGCCGTGACGTCGCCGCCGGCCTGGTGGCTGCGGGCCTGCCGCGCGACAGCACCATCGACCTGACCCTGAACCCGGGCGCGACGCGGACGTCGAGCACGGCCGACGTGCTGCGGGAGGTCGGCGACCTGACGACGCGGGCGACCAGCGGCTGCCTGCTGTATTTCACCTCGCACGGCTCGCCGGAGGGCATGGTATTCGGCGACGACGGGACGGTTACGCCGGCGTCGATGGCGCGGATGGTGCGCCACTGGTGCGGCGAGCGCCCGACAGTGGTCATCGTCTCCGCCTGCTTTTCGGGCGTCTTCATCAACGCCCTGGAGGCGCCGAACCGGATGGTGCTGACCGCAGCCAGCCGGGAACGGACCTCATTCGGCTGCGGGGCCGGGGAAACCTATCCCTGGTTCGACGGCTGCGTGATCGAGGCCCTGCCGGCGTCGACGGACTTCCTGGCCCTCGCGGCGGGCGCGCGGGCCTGCGTCTCCCGCAAGGAGCAGGAGGCGGGCATCACCGTGCCTTCGGAGCCGCAGCTGTTCGTCGGCGCGGAGATGCAGCTGCGCCTGCCGATCCTGCGTTTCGAACGGGCGGCGGGATGAACCGGGTCAGTCGCGCGGAAAGACCCGGATCATGATCCGCTCGCGCTCGCCCTCGTGGCGTTCGACCAGCAGGCGGGCGACCTGGGCGTCGTCGTGGAACAGATAGCCCTTGGTGGCGTCGAGCAGGGCCTTGGCGAGGTTGTCGAGGTCGATGTGCGGCGGGTCGCCGACGTGCTCCATGCGGATCTCGACGGTGAAATCGCCCCAGGAGGGGCGGGAGGCCCACTCCTTACGCATGAACTCATAGACGAGCGGCTTGTAGTATTTGGCCTGGGTGGTCAGGCCGTCGATGGCGATCTCGACCGTGCGGCCGGTCTCGCGCAGGCGGACCTTGCCCTTCCCGATCCAGTCCGCGCCGGTCGAGCCTGCGGTCAAGGGCGGCACTCGGGCGGGACCTCGCCGATCAGGCTGGCGGTTCGGATAAGGACCGGCGGGGTCAGCTGCTCCTGATCGTCGGCGGGCATTGTCTGGAGACGGCGCGCCACGTCGAGCCCCTCGACGAGACGGCCGAAGGCGGCGAAGCCCTGGCCGTCGGGGTTGCGGCCGCCGCCGAAGTCCAGCGCGGGCGTGTCCCGGGTGACGATGAAGAAGCTGGAGGTGGCGGTGTCGGGCCCGTCGCGGGCCATGGAGACGGCGCCGGCGACGTGGCTGAGGCCGGTGTCGCGGGTGCGCTCCAGCGGGACGGGCGGTCGCAGGGTGTCATCAGCGCCCCGCGGCGTGGCGGCCTGAATGACGTCGATCGGGTGCGGATTGTCGTTGGTCTCGCTGACCACGGTGCGGAAGAAGGAGCCCGCCTCGTAGTCGCCGTCGGTGACGTAGCTGAGGAAGTTGCAGACAGTCAGGGGCGCCCGGTCGAGGGCCAGCTCCAGCACCATCCGGCCCGCATCGGTCTCGAACACGACACGGGGGCGCTCCTGGCCGGCGGCCGTCGAGGCGCAGGCGGACACGGCCATGGAGCCCGTCAGGGCCGCCGCCATCAACTTCGTCCGCATGCCCGTCCTCCGCCTTGTCCCCTCGCCTGCCCGTGCTACACCGCCGCGCATCCTCCCGCCACGCCTGAAGAGCCCGCCGAGATGAGCAACGTCCGCACCGAATCCGACACCTTCGGCCCGATCGAAGTGCCCGCCCACCGCTACTGG
>JADGMZ010000195.1:0-2506 GCA_015234495.1 Brevundimonas sp.
GAGATCAACACACCCGACCCCCGATCGCGATGCACCGTGCACTGCGCGCCGCATTCGGACACCTTGCCCGCGTGCCAGGACGGTCCCTCGGGCGCCCCGTGCAGCAGGGCGAAGGCCGCGATCACGGCGGTGTCGGTGGTGCGCCCACCCAGGATCAGGTCCGCCCCCGCCTTCAGCGCTTCCATGTAGGGCTCGGGCCCCATGGCGGCGACGATGTGATCGCAGGCGTCGATCCTCGCGTCGTCCAGCGGGCCCAGCGGCGCAAGCGGCGTGATCCGGCCCTCGGCGTTCTTCGCCTTGAGCACCGCCTTGCTCTGCTCGGAGTACAGCAGGGCGATGCGCGGCGAGAGCCCCAGTTCGCGCGCCACCTCGACGGCGATGTCGCGGGTCCAGTCGACGTTCCGGTCGCCGCCCGCCTGCCCGCAGGTGCCGATGATCACCGGAATGCCCGCCTCGGCGCCGGCCTTCATCAGGATCGACAGGTCCCGCTTCACCGAGCCGCGATTGTTCTTGGAGATTCCCAGCGCGAGATAGGCCGCGCCGCTGTCGGTCGAGCCGGCGTCGGTGGCGATGGCGTGCGCGCCCTGAGCGATCCCGTAACGCACCTCCTCCTCCAGCGCCCCGGCGCCGAGAGAGCCGGTCGGCACCACGATCTTGATGGGCAGGCTGGGCATCGCGGCATCCTCCGTCGCGGGCGCCGCTTACGTGGCGACGCCTCTCAGGCTTGTCTACCTTCATTGAATGCAATGGGTCAATGGATTGGATGCAAATCAGCCCAAGGGCGTTCACTCGGGACCCCCGCTCTGCGCCAGGTTGCCAAGCGTCATCGCGCCTCGGCCATCCTCGTTCGCCCCGTGCCGCCCGGCGGCGCGAGCGATCCAGGCCGGTCAGGGCCGGCTCGGCATTCCCGCGAAAAATGCTGGCATCATTGATCTGTCGGAGAGGCGGTCATTGGTCCCCGCGCCCATCATGGAACCCAATTCCATCGGGCCCCTGACCGGCCACGGGCGATGCTCCCGCGGCTTTCTCAACGCTGGCGGACGAGGCCGGGGCCCGTCCAGCCTGTCCGGCCACAGTCGCTGAACGGCAGCCCGCCCTCACCTGCTGCGGCGCCCGACGGATCGCATACAGCGTCGAAGGCGGCGCTCAGCGGGCTGGCGCACACCAGACCGAGAGCTGAAAGGGTCGAAGATAGCGCCAAGCTCGCGCTGAAGTTCACCCGACAGGCCAGGGCGCCTCTCCGGTGGGTCGCGTCACGCCATAGAGTGTCTTCGACCCTGCGCTAGCGAATGTGACGCCCCTGCACGTCCACGACCTCGACCGGGCCCAGGTCGAGCGCGCGGATATCGGATTCGATCTTCGCCAGATCACCGACCACGACCCATGTCAGCCGAGAGGGTTCATAGAGGCGCGTGGCGGCCGTCTCGATCTCGTCCTGTGACAGAGCCTGGACCCGCTGGACGTAGGTGTTCCAATAGTCCTCCGGGAAGCCGTGCTCCGTGGTGCTGGCGTACATCCCCAGCACCCCGCCTGATCCCTGCAGTGTGGCGGGCAGGCCGAGCAGCATGTGATTCCTGGCCATCCGCACCTCGTCGGGCGAGGGCGGGCGGGCGGAGCCGATCTCGCGGATCTCCCGGTCCATTTCCCGCATGGCGTCCGCTGTGCGGTCGGTCTGAACCGTCGCGCTCGCGCCCACCCGGCCCAGGCGGACGCCGGCTTCCAGCGCCGACTTGGCGCCGTAGGACCAACCCTTGTCCTCGCGCAGGTTCATGTTGAGCCGCGAGACGAAACCTCCGCCCAGCACGTTGTTGGCGACGGAAAGCGCGTCATAGCCGGGCTCGCTCCTCGCCGGGCCAAGCTGGGCGGCGACGATCACGCTGGACTCGGCGCCGGGGTGATCGAGGAGGACCACGCGGAGCCCGGCGGGACGAACGGGCTCCGGCAGGTCGGCGCGGACCGGGAGCGGCCCCTCTGGCGCCTGCCAGTCGCCGAGACGCGCCTCCAGCAGGGGCACGACCTCCTCGAGGGTGGTGTCGCCCACGACCAGGATGCTGGCCAGATCGGGCCGGATCCATTGTGTGTAGAACCGGCGGAAGTCGTCGGTCGTGAGCCGCGCCGCCACCTCGGGCGACAGCTGCGCCGCATAGGGGTGGTCCGGACCGAACAGCAGGGCCGGAAGCACCAGGGACAGCTTGCCGCCCGGCGTGCGAAGGCTTTCCTCGTACTGGGCCTCGTAGACGGCGCGCAGCCGCTCCCACTCCCGTTCGGGGAAGGTCGGGTTCCGCAAGATGTCGACCCACAGGTCGAGCGACTCCTCAAGCGTCAGTTTGAGGGCGCTGAGGCTGTAGCGGGTGTGCTCGTTCGTCGTCTGCCAATTGATGCCGGCTCCCAGCGCCTCGCGGCGGGCGGCGATCTCCAGATCCGTAAGCGTCTCCGTCCCTGTCGTGGTCAGGCCCGTGGCGACCGAAAGCCCGACGGAGGCCGGGTCGCGATCCGGCAAGGACCC
>JADGMZ010000195.1:2516-4022 GCA_015234495.1 Brevundimonas sp.
GGGCCGGGAGGCTGAATGATCCGGCCTCTCCGATCGGCGGCGGCGTGGTCGGGTCGGCCGCCGCAGTGGTCTCGAACTCCGGCAGCGGCTGGACCTCGAGCACATAGGAACCGTCGGACAGCCACCGCCGTGCGACGTCACGAAGGCTCGCAGGGGTGGCGTTGTAGATCGTCGACAGGCGAGTGCGATAGAAGTCCGGAGCTCCGCCGTAGAGCTCGGCTTCCGCCAGGATCGTCGCCTTGTTCAGGGTCGAGCTCAGACCTCGCACCGAGTCGCCGTAGTAGCTGAACTTGATCCGTTCGAGCGTCTCCGTATCGACGCCCTCGGCGAGAACCGCTGCGATTTCAGCATCCAGCGCCGCCTCCAGCTGCGCGGCGGTTACGCCCGGCCGGCCGGAGGCGCTGATGATGAATTGCGATCCCAGCTCGAGGCGCTGCGCCGTCGCGGAAACCTCCGAGGCGAGTTCCAATTCACGAACCAGCCGCTTCTCCAGACGGCTATTCGGCCCGCTCGCCAGAGCGGCCGCGACAAGCTCCAGCAGATGGGCGTCCTCGCTCGCCCACCCCGGCGCATTCCAGACCTTGATGACCACGGGATAGGCCATGCGCGCTTCCAGCACGCCCCGGGAGTGTCCCACCATCCTCGCTGGCCTTTCAATCGGGCGGGTCAGGGGCGGTCCGCCGGGAACATGCCCGAAGTAGCGATCGACCTTCTCGCGGGCCTCGGCAACGGTGACGTCGCCCGACAAGACCAGCACCGCATTGCCGGCGCCGTACCAGCGATTGAAGAAGGCATGGACATCCTCGACGGTCGCCGCGTCCAGGTCCTCCATCGAGCCGATCGGGGTCCAGGAATAGGGATGGCCCTGCGGATAGGTGGCGGCGGCGATCATGTCAGGCGCTTCGCCGAGCGGCGTGTTGGCGCGCTGGCGCTTTTCGTTCTGAACGACGCGCCGTTGCTCCTCGAGCTTGTCCTGATCGACGGCCGGCAGAAGATTGCCCATACGGTCCGCCTCCAGCCACAGCACGCGGTCGAGCGCGCCGGTCGGGACAGTCTGGAAGTAGCTGGTCCGGTCGTAGCTGGTGGTGCCGTTCATGCCGGTGGCGCCGACTTCGTTCATCGCGGCGAACCAGTCGGTGTCCGCGTTGGCGGAGCCGTTGAACATCAGGTGTTCGAACAGGTGGGCGAAGCCGGTCCGACCCTGCGTCTCATGGGCGCTGCCGACGTGATACCAGACCCCGACGGAGACCACCGGGGTCGTATGATCCTCGTGCACGATCAGGGTGAGTCCGTTCGGCAGGACGAACTTCTCGTACGTTATATCCACCACCGGCAGGGCGGTGGGCGCGGCCGTCGCGGACTGCGGCGACGCCAGGGCCGGGACCGCAGCCGCCGGCACGGCGGAGAAGGCGGTCAGCAGACAGGCGAGAACGAGCGGCAGGGCCGTTGAGCAACGCATGGGACAATCCCGAAAGAGCCAGGTGGCGGTCAGAAGGACTTGGTCAG
>JADGMZ010000196.1 GCA_015234495.1 Brevundimonas sp.
CGCGCAGACGCTCCAGCTGGCTCATGGTCATCAGGCGCGAGGTCGAGCCGGGGTTGCCCGACACGAAGGTCACTTCGCCTTCCTTCGGCGCCTCGGCGTTCCACTTCAGGAAGGTCGGCGTGGCGGCGGGCTTGCCGTCCTCATAGGCGCGCAGGAAGCCGGCATCGAGGGCGTAGCGCGGGAAGTTGAAGTTGTCGGGGTCGCCGCCGAAGAAGGCCGCCTGGTTCTCGGGGGCGAACACCAGCCGGACATCGTCGTACTTGCGGAACTTGTGCAGGCTGTACTGGCCGCCGCGATACAGGCTGATCACCTGGCAGCTGAATTTCGGGTCGTCGGCGCAGGCCTCGTTCTGGATGCGGGTGACGGCGGCCTGGCGGGCGGCGTTGAAGGCCGCGCCTTCCAGCCCCTCGCCGGCGGCGCGGACCTGATCGGTCACGTCGGTGATCTCGGTCAGCACCTCGGCGGTCTGGCCGGGGCAGCGCACCTCTTCCTCACGGTTTCCGGCGGTGAAGCCGTTCTTCACATAGTCGCGCTGGGCGTCCGACAGCTCCTGGGCGCAGCCGACGACGCAGTGCCAGTTGGTCAGGATCAGTCCTTCGGGCGAGACGAACGAGGCGGAACAGCCCTGGATGCGCACCGAGGCGAGACGCAGCCGGTCCAGCCACGCCTGGTCGATCCGCGTGCCATAGGTCTGGTTCACGGTCTGGATCGGGAAGTTGTCGAAGGTCCACATGCCCTCGTCGGCGACGGCGGCGGTGGGGACGGCGCTGACGGCCATGGCCCCGGCGACGGCGGCGAGCGAGGCGGTCGCCGTGACGGCGGCGCGAAGTGAACGAAGGAACATGGGCGATCGTCTCCAAGGGTCCGGCCCGGCCGGTACTGCACGGATGCTACCTAGCCCCGATGAATGAAGCCCGTCCACTCGGCCTTAACCCGATTTAACTTGGCCCCGTCGGCCGGCGCCGTCAGATAACCCTGAACCTTGGGGGCTGACCGTTTCGATGTCGCTTGCACTTTCCACCCTGCTCTACGAGTGGCGCCGCTACATGGCGGCGATCGTGGCGCTCGCCTTCTCGGGCCTGCTCGTGCTGGCCCAGGTCGGCATGTTCATGGGCATCGGCAAGGCGTTCACCGCGACCATCGACCGCGCCCGCGCGGACGTCATGGTGCTGGCCCCGGGGGCGACGGGCCTGTTCAACGGCGGCCCCTCGGGCGTGCCGCGGCGCGTCATGCCCATGGTCAACAGTCACCCCGACGTGGTTTCGGTCGCCGACCTCGACGGCTCGTGGGGCCGCTGGCAGAACATCGTCGAGGGCGACGGCCCGCGTAAGAGCGAAGGCGTCCAGGTCTCGGCCATCGACGCGGTGCCCGGCGCCGTCACCGTCCCGACCGACTATTCTCCCGCGCTCATCGAGGCCTTGCGCCAGCCCTTCGGCGTCGCCGTCGACGAGACCTCGCTCAACCGTCTCGGCGTCAAGCTGGGCGACAAGGCCATCTACAACGGCAAGACAGTGCGGGTCGTCGCGGTGACCCGTGGCTATCCGAACATGATGAACGCCGGCATCGTCGTCTCGCGCGACACCCTGCGCATGCTCGGCGAAGCCTCGAACGGCGAGCGGGTCGGCCCGCTCATGGTCGGCTTGCGGCCCGGAGCCACGCCGGAGGTGGTCGCGGCCCAGCTGAACGCCGGTGCGCGGGGCCAGTACAAGGCGTGGACCCGGCCCGAGCTCGCCAAGGCCGGCGAGGCGGCGATGCTCCAGGAGAGCTTCATCGTCATCATGCTGGGCTTCTCGCTGTTCCTCGGCATCCTGATCGGGGTGTCCATCACCTGGCAGACCTTGCGCGGAGCCATCATGGCCAACATCAAGGAGTTCGCCTCGCTCCGCGCGCTCGGCGTCTCCATGGGCTCGCTGCGCGGGATCGTCATGGAGCTCAGCTTCTGGGTCGGCGTCGTCGGCATCCTCGCGTCGGGAGTGCTGACCTGGGGCGTGTCCCTGCTGGCCCGCTCCTTCGGCATGACCATGGCCTTCCCCATCCCGATGGTGGCCGGCGTCTGCATCATGCTGCTGGTCATCGCCCTCGCCTCCGGCTTCCTGTCGCTGGGCGTCCTCAAGAAGAGCCAGCCGGCGGACCTGCTGCGATGAACCCGAACCCTGTCACCCACGGCCAGCCCGGGACCTCCGCCATCGAGGCCGAGGGCCTGGTCAAGCGCTTCAAGACCGGCCGCACCTTCATCGAGGTGCTCAAGGGCGTCGACTTCGACGCCCGCCACGGCGAGATGACCATGGTCATGGGCCCGTCCGGCTCGGGCAAGTCGACCCTGGTCGCGGCGCTCTCCGGCCTGCTCAAGCCCGAGGAGGGCCGCGTCGACGCCCTCGACGTCGACGACCTGTGGGACCACTCCTCCGGCCGGATCGACAAGTTCCGCCTCGACAACTGCGGCTTCATCTTCCAGGGCTTCAACCTGTTCCCGGCCCTGACCGCGACCCAGCAGGTCATGACCGTGCTGAAGTACCAGGGCGTGCCCAAGGACGAGGCCCGCCGCCGCGCCGTTGCGGCGCTGGAGGAGGTCGGCCTCGGCGCCCGCCTCAACCAGAAGCCCGACTCCCTGTCGGGCGGTGAGAAGCAGCGCATCGCCATCGCCCGCGCTCTGGCCAAGAACCCGGCCCTGCTGTTCGCCGACGAGCCGACCTCGGCCCTCGACGGCGAGAACGGCCAGGTGGTCATCCGCCTGCTGCGTCGCGCCGCCACCGACCACGGCGCCGCCGTCATCTGCGTGACCCATGACCCGCGCCTCGAGGCCTGGGCCGACCGGGTCATTCACATCGAGGATGGCCGCATCCTCGACGACCAGCGCCGCACCCCCGATCCCAACGCCACTCTCGGCTCGCACTAGACCGTTCCTCAAGGACCTCCGAAAAATGCCCCGCTTTCTCAAGAACAAGTGGCTCTGGATCGGCCTCGCGGTGATCCTGCTGGTCGTCGTCGGCTTCATGTTCATGCAGCAGGGCGCCGCCGCGAAGAAGGCCGAGCAGGAGAAAGCCGCCGCCGAGAAGATCGAAAGCCCCTACGCCGCCATCGCCAACGGCAAGGCCGACGTCGAGGGCGGCATCATCCAGGTCGCGGCCCGCCGCGGCGGGGTGGTCAAGGCCGTCTATGTCCAGGAAGGCGACCGCGTCACCGCCGGCCAGATCCTCGCCCGTCAGGAGGACGACGAGCCGCGTCTGGCGCTGCAGCGCGCCCAGGCCGAGGTGGCCCAGGCCGAGAGCCAGCTGCGCGCCATCCAGGTCGACATCAACAGCGCCAAACGCGAGCACGACCGCCTCGCCCGCCTGGTCGAGACCAATTTCGTCGCCGCCGCCCGCATGGACGAGGCCCGCGACACCATCGCTACGGCCGAGGCGCGCCTGGCGTCCCAGCAGGCCGCGGTGCAGACCGCCCGGGCCCGCCTCAACGAGGCCGCCTACAACCTCGAACTGACGGTGATCCGCGCGCCGATGGATGGCCGCATCGTGCGCCGCTACGCCAATCCCGGGGCCGGCGCCTCGACCCTGAACGTGTCCAACATGTTCGACCTCGAGCCGGACACCCAGCGCATCGTCCGCGCCGAGATCGTCGAGGCCGACATCCCCAACGTCCGCGAAGGCCAGGAGGTCGAACTGGTCTCCGAGGTCGACCAGACCAAGGTCTACGTCGGCAAGGTGCTGCGCCGCGCCCCCCTGTTCGGCGCCCGCAAGCTGGCCTCCGAGGACCCCTCGCAGCGGACGGACGAACGCGTGGTCGAGGTGGTGGTCACCGCCGACGGCGCCCCGCTGCTGATCGGCCAGCGCGTGCTGGTCAAGTTCATGAAGCCCGGCGAGAAGGCCGGCGCCCCGCGCCCCGCCGCCTCGGGCGTGCCTGCCGACCAGGCGATGCAGGCTCCCAGCCGGAGCTAAGGGAAGAAGGGCAGCAGGCGCCAGGCAGCAGGCAGCCGGCCTTCTCGCCGGGCTTCATGAACTTGACCAGCACGC
>JADGMZ010000197.1 GCA_015234495.1 Brevundimonas sp.
GTCGGCACGGCCGACGGCACGCAGCTGGCGCGGGACATGGTCCGCCGATACCGCAGCAACTTCTTTCGTTACGGCTATACGACCTCGAACCCGGGCACCGCCGCCCTGGGGGTGTTCCAGACCTCCGAGGCGCCTGTTCGGTGGTGGCATGTCAGCCTTCCGGTCGTGGTGAGCACGGGAGCCTCCGCGATCCGGCTGCCGGGCGGGGATCCGGTGGAGAACCCCTGCCGCCGACCGTCGGGGACCTGGGTCGCCAACTGTGACAAGGTCACCGATCGCATGATGAGGATGATCACCATCGTCGACATCGACGGGATCGAAGGCGTCGGCCTGGCCCCGCTGGCGGACTATCTGACCCTGGTCGCCCTGGCCCAGATCGAGGCCGACACCGACTTCAGCGAATTCGACACGGTGCTGAACCTGTTCAATCCCGATCGGACGGTGTCGGGGCTGACCAACTGGGACATGATCTATCTGCGGGCCCTGTATTCCGCGGAGGCCGAACACATCAGCGCCCGCGAGCAGGCGCGCCGCATGGCGCCGGAACTGCGTGAAGCCCGCGCCGACGACTGACGGCCCCCGGCGCGGCGACCGGGCCCGGCCCATCGTTTGCCTTCCCACCCGGCTTCCGCTATAGGCCCGCCTCCTTCGGCGCCCGCGCCGGAGCAAATCCGTGGGAGGCAGCCATGCCACGACCACGGCTCACCGGTCCCGATTGAGTTCGGGGCCACTGTAAGGAGAGACCAATGGCCAAGAAGATTCTCGGCTACATCAAGCTGCAGGTGCCGGCCGGCAACGCCACGCCGTCGCCGCCGATCGGGCCGGCCCTCGGCCAGCGCGGCGTCAACATCATGGGCTTCGTCAAGGAGTTCAACGCGCGCACCGAGAAGGAAGTGAAGGGCACGCCCCTGCCGACGGTGATCACCGTCTACCAGGACAAGAGCTTCACCTTCGTCACCAAGACCCCGCCCGCGACCCACTACATCAAGCAGGCGGCCGGCATCACCTCGGCCTCCAAGGCCCCGGGCCGCGAAGTGGCCGGCAAGATCACCCGCGCCCAGCTGCGCGAGATCGCCGAAAAGAAGATGAAGGATCTGAACGCCAACGACCTGGACGCGGCGACCAAGATCATCGAAGGCTCGGCTCGCGCCATGGGCCTCAACGTCGTGGAGGGCTAAGCACATGGCCAAGCAAACCAAGCGCTTCAAGGCCCGCACCGGCGACACCACGGTCGACATGCCGTTCGCCGACGCGATCAAGGCCGTCAAGGACAACGCCTCGGCCAAGTTCGACGAGTCGATCGAGATCGCCGTCAACCTGGGCGTCGACCCGCGTCACGCGGACCAGCAGGTCCGCGGCGTGGTCAACCTGCCGTCCGGCACGGGCCGCGACGTCCGCGTCGCCGTCTTCGCCAAGGACGCCAAGGCCGAGGAAGCCAAGGCGGCCGGAGCCGAATACGTCGGCGCCGAGGATCTGTACGAACAGATCAACGGCGGCATGATGGACTTCGACCGGGTCATCGCCAGCCCCGACATGATGGCCCTGGTCGGCCGTCTGGGTAAGGTGCTGGGCCCGCGCGGCCTGATGCCGAACCCCAAGGTCGGCACCGTCACCCCGAACGTCGCCCAGGCCGTCAAGGACGCCAAGGGCGGCGCGGTCGAGTTCCGCGTCGAGAAGGCGGGCATCGTCCACGCCGGCATCGGCAAGGCCTCGTTCGACCAGGCGGCCCTGGAAGCCAACGTCAAGGCGTTCGTCGATGCCCTGACCCGGGCCAAGCCGTCGGGCGCCAAGGGCACCTATGTGAAGCGCATCAGCCTGTCGTCGACGATGGGGCCGGGCTTCAAGATCGACCCGGCGTCGCTGGGCGCCTGATCGGTCCCATGGACGGAATGATGCGGCGGCGGAGAGCGATCTCCGCCGCCGTTTTCGTTTGCGCCCCGCCGGCCGCAGGGAGAGGATGGGGCCGAGGGGGAGGGGTCATGCGCATTCTCGCCGTCATCGCCGTCGTGCTGGCCGTCTCGGCCGCGCCGGTCGCCGCCCAGGAGGCGCCCGACGCCGCCCGTCAGGCCCAGCTGGACCGGGCCGAACGCTATCTGGAGCTGGCCCAGGGCGCGGGCGTGAGCAAGGTCGTCCGGCAACAGCTGGAGGTCTTCTACGCCGATGGATCGATCCCCGAGGACCAGCGCGTCTGGCCGACCGAAACCATGGCCACGGTCTATGAGGACGTCATGACGCTGGTCGTCGCCGAGATGCGCGAGGAGGTGGCCGACCAGTTCACCGCGGGAGAGCTGGAGGCGCTGATCGGCTTCTACGACACGCCCATGGGCCGCTCCATCATGGGCAAGGAAACCGGGCTGAGCCTGTCGATGCAGCAGGCGGTGATGCCCCATCTGATGACCCGGATGGCGGCCGTGGGAGAGAAGTTCTGTCTGCGTTTCGACTGTTCATCCGCGGCCGGGGCGGCGCAAAAGGGGTTGCGCTGAGCGACGCCGGTCGAACCGTCCGGTGTCTGACGGGTTGACGCGCCGGGGCGGACGCGGGAGTGACCGCACAGGAAGACTGCGGGAGGATTCGCCTATGCTGGGCTGGTTTCAGGCGCTGCTGCCCCGGGAGGACAACTTCTTCCGCCTGTTCAACGCCCATGCGGCGACCCTGATCAAGGGCGCCGAGGCCCTGCGCAAGGTGCTGGAGGGCGGCGACGACACCGCGCACTGGTGCGAGAAGATCGTCGACCACGAACACGAAGCCGACGACGTGGCCCGCGAGGTGCTGTTCGCGGTGCGCCGCAGCTTCATCACCCCCTTTGACCGCTCCGATATCCGCGGCCTGACCAACTCGCTGGACGATTCCATCGACCAGATGCAGAAGACCGCCAAGGTCATCACCCTGTACGAGGTGCGGGAGTTCGAGCCGCACATGCGCCAGTTGGGCGATATCGCGGTCGAGGCCGCCCTGCTGACGGTGGAGGCGGTGTCGCTGCTGTCAGACATGCGCAAGAACCACGGCCGGCTGAACGACCTGACCGAACAGGTGGCCCGGCTGGAGAGCCAGAGCGACGACCTGTACGACAGCGGCATGAAGGCCCTGTACGAGGCTCACAAGGGCCGCAACGGCGGCGGCGACGCCCTGGCGTTCATCATCGGGGCCGAGATCTACGACCATCTCGAGAAGGTGGTGGACCGCTTCGAGGACGTCGCCAACCGCATCAACGGCGTCATCGTCGAACACCTGTAAGGAGCGCCTCATGGACGGCGCCCTGCTGATCCTGATCTTCCTGATCGCCGTCGCCCTGCTGTTCGACTTCCTGAACGGCCTCCACGACGCGGCCAACTCCATCGCCACCATCGTCGCCACGCGGGTGCTGCCGCCCATCTACGCCGTGGGCTGGGCCGCCTTCTTCAACTTCATCGCCTTCCTGTTCTTCGGCCTGCACGTCGCCGACACCATCGGGCGCGGGATCATCGACCCGGAGCTCATCGGCGATGCGGTGATCTTCGGCGCCCTCATGGGGGCGATCAGCTGGAACGTCATCACCTGGCTGGCCGGGATTCCGTCGTCCAGCTCCCACGCCCTGATCGGTGGCCTGCTGGGGGCGGGGATCGCCAAGGCGGGGACGGGCGCGGTGGTGATCGGCGGGGTGACCAAGACCGTCGCCGCCATCTTCCTGTCGCCTGCCGTCGGCTTTTCGCTGGCGCTGGTGCTGGTGCTGATCGTCTCGTGGGCCTTCGTGAAGGCCAATCCGTCGCTCGCCGACAAATTCTTCCGTCGGGCGCAATTCGTCTCCGCCTCGGCCTATTCCCTGGGTCACGGCGGCAACGACGCCCAGAAGACCATGGGGATCATCGCCGTGCTGCTGTACTCGCGCGGAATGCTGGAGGGTGGCTTCCACGTGCCGTTCTGGGTGGTCATCACCTGTCAGGCGGCGATCGCGCTCGGCACCCTGTTCGGCGGCTGGCGCATCGTCCACACCATGGGCTCGCGCATTACCCGGCTGAGCCCGCAACAGGGC
>JADGMZ010000198.1 GCA_015234495.1 Brevundimonas sp.
CACGCTCCCAGGCCGAACCGCACGGCCGGAGAAAGTGGTGTGTGTCCCCACTTTGCCCCGGCCCTACCCCGCTGACATGTTGCCGGGTTGCTGCTTCTCGCGGAGGGTGACGAGTTCCTCGGCCATGGTGGGGTGGACGGCGCAGGTGGCGTCCCACTGGGCCTTGGTCAGACCGGCCTTCACGGCGATGGCCGCCAGCTGGATCATCTCGGGCGCCTCGGGTCCGACGATGTGGGCGCCGACCACCTTCTGGCTGGTGGCGTCGACGACCAGTTTCATCAGCATGCGCTCGTCGGAGCCGGTGAAGGCGTATTTCATGGGGCGGAAGCGGGTCACGTAGACGTCGACCTCGCCCGGGCAGGCATGGCGCGCCTCGCTCTCGGTCAGGCCGACGACGCCGGCCGGCGGCTGGCTGAACACGGCGGTGGCGACGGCCTCGTAATCGAAGGCGGTCGGGGAGTCGCGGTAGACGGTCTCGTGGAAGGCCACGGCCTCGCGGATGGCCACCGGGGTCAGGTTCATCCGGTCGGTGACGTCGCCGATGGCCCAGATGTTGTCGGCGGTGGTCCTCGAAAAGGCGTCGACCCGAATCGCCCCCTGGTCGTTCAGTTCGACCCCGGCGGTCTCCAGGCCGAGGTCCCTGACGTGCGGCACGCGGCCGGTGGCGAACATGACCACGTCGGTCTCCAGCGCCATTCCGTTGCCGAGATGGTTGACGATGCCGGTCCCGGTCCTTTCGAGAGAGGTGTGCTGACAGCCGAGCACGACCTTGACGCCGCGCTTCTCGAGCTCGCCGGCGAGGTGGGCGCGGACGTCGTCGTCGAAGCCGCGCAGGATGTTGGGGCCGCGGTAGATCAGGGTGGTCTCGACCCCGAGGCCGGCGAAGATGCCGGCGAACTCGACCGCGATGTAGCCGCCGCCGGCGATGAGGATGCGCTTCGGCAGTTCCGGCAGGTGGAAGGCCTCTTCGGAGGTGATGGCGTGCTCGACGCCGGGCAGCTCCTCGGGCTTCCAGGGGCGGCCGCCGGTGGCGATGAGGATCTTCTCCGCCGTGATGGTCTGGTCCTTGCCGACGATCTCGACCGTATGCGCGTCCTTGAGCACGGCGCGGCCGTGGATCAGGTCGACGCCGGCCTTGCCGAGGTTGGCCGCGTAGATGCCCGACAGGCGGGCGATCTCGACATCCTTGGCCTCGAGGAAGGTCGGCCAGTCGAACTTCGTCCCCTCGAAGGACCAGCCGTAGCCCTCGGCGATCTCCAGGGCGTGGCTGACCTCGGAGGCCATGACCATGAATTTCTTCGGCACGCAGCCGCGGATGACGCAGGTGCCGCCGACGCGGAACTCCTCGGCAATGGCCACGCGCTTGCCGCCGAGGGCGGTCAGTCGGGCCGCGCGGACGCCGCCGGAGCCGGCGCCGATGACGAAGAGGTCGTAGTCGTAGTCGGCCATTCAGGAGGCTCCGGTCCGCCGGGACGGGCGGGTTGGGTCTGGAGGCGCGGCCGCACGACGGCCGGCGATGCGGCCCCGACTTAGGCGCCGCGGCGCGGGGGAGCAAGGCGAGCTCGCTTGACGGGCCGTGGATCGGGTCCATAGTCGAGCGAACGCCGACCCTGGATGTAACTCATGGTTGCCCTAGCCCTCGCCGCCCTGTTGGCCGTCGCGCCGATGCAGGATGTCCCGCAGACGGCCCCGTCGGCCGCGGCCGCAGAACCGGTCGATCTCGGCGAGGTCGAGGTCACCGGCCGCACGCTCGACGACATGATCCGGTCCTTCGTCACCGAAGTCGCCGAGCCGAACCGCCGTCGCGGCATCGCCCGCTGGGCCGACCGGCTCTGCGTCGGGGTCGTCAACCTGAGGGCGGAACCCGCGCAGTACATCGTCGACCGGGTCTCGACCGTGGCGGAGGATCTCGGTCTGCGGACGGGAGCCCCCGGGTGCGCCCCGAACGTCGTCGTCATCGCCAGCGCCGAGGCGGACAACCTTGCCGGACAGCTGGTGCGCGAGCGGCGGCGCGGCCTGCGCATGGGCGGAGCGGGCATGGACCGGGGCGGCGCCGCCCTGCGCGACTTCGCGGCCTCCGATCAGCCGGTGCGCTGGTGGCAGGTCAGCATCCCCGTCGACGCCGACACAGGCGCCCGGGCGATACGCCTGCCGGGCGAATGCAAGGGCTCCTGCGACGCCATGGGCAACAACCCGGGCGACTATGCGCCGACCACCTCCATCTTTGCGGCCTCCCGCCTGAGCAACGAGATCGTCGACGAACTGCTGCGCACCGTGGTCATCCTGGACATGGAGCAGGTCGGCGGGGTCTCGGCCCAGCAACTGGCCGACTATGTCGCCATGATCACCCTGGCGCAGATCGATCCGGAGGCGGACACCAGCGGCTACGCCACCATACTGAACCTGTTCCAGTCCCCCGACGCGGCCGGCGGGCTGACGGATTGGGACAGGGCCTATCTGTCCGGCCTGTATGACGCCGAACGCACGCGCAGGAACCTGCGCGCCGGGCGGATGGAGATCGCGGATTCCATCCACCGCAGCCACCAGGCCCTGAGGGAAGCGGAGGCGGAATAGCTTTCGCCCGTTACGCAGGCCGGCCGGACGGCCCCTGAAGGATTGATCGATGACCCCGCTCCTTTTCGCCGCCCTGCTGGCCGTCGCGCCGATACAGACGACGCCCGCGCCCCAGAACGCGTCCTCGAACGACCCTGTCGAGCTGGGCGACGTCGAGGTCACCGGCCGCACGCTCGACGCGATGATCCGGTCCTTCGTCGATGAGGTGGCCGAACCGAACCGGCGGCGCGGACTGGCGCGGTGGGACGACCGCATCTGCATCGGCGTGGCCAATCTGAGAGGCGAGCCGGCCCAGTACATCATCGACCGGGTGTCGACCGTGGCGGCCGACCTGGGCGTGGTCCCCGGCGAGCCGGGTTGCACGCCGAACGTGATCATCATCGCCTCGGACGACGCCGACGGCCTGGCGCAGACCCTGGTCGAGGAGCGGCGGCGGGCCTTCCGCATGGGCGGCTCGGGCATGGACCGCGGGCGCACCGCGCTGGAGGCCTTCGTCGCCTCGGACCGGCCGGTGCGCTGGTGGCAGGTGAGCATGCCGACGGACTCGGAGACCGGCGGCCGCGCCGTGCGCATTCCGGGCGAATGTTCCGGCGCCTGCTCCGCCCCCGGCGACTTCGCCCCGACCATCAGCGTGTCGGCGGCCTCGCGGCTGACCACCCAGATCGTCGACTACATCTTCCGCACCGTGGTCATCCTCGACATCGACCAGATCACGGCGCTGTCGGGTCAGCAGCTGGCCGACTATGTGGCCATGGTCACCCTGGCCCAGATTGACCCGGAGGCCGACCCGAGCGGCTACGCCTCCATTCTGAATGTGTTCGAGGAGCCGGACGCCGTCGCCGGTCTGACCGAATGGGACCAGGCCTATCTGCGCGGGCTGTATGGCGCGGAACGCAACCGCAAGAACCTGCTCGCGGGGCGCACCGAGATCGCCGACTCCATCCACCGGGCGCACGGGACGCTGCGCGAGGGGGAGGAGGAGTAGGCCGCCTCAGGGCGTCAGCCGCTCCACCCCGCCGTCCGTGCCGATGATGGCCTCGTCGGCGAGGTCGAGGAACAGGCCGTGCTCGACCACGCCGGTGATCAGCTTGAGGTCGTCGGCGAGGCGGGCGGGGTCGTGGATGGCGCCGCATTTCGCGTCGTAGATCAGGTTGCCGCCATCGGTGCGGATGAGGCCCCGGTCGGCCTGGCGGACGCGGGCGGGCATGGCGATGTCGTGGTCGACGAGGACGTCGGCGATGCGGTTGGCGGTGGTCTTGTGACCGAAGGCGACGACCTCGATCGGCAGGGCGAAGGCGCCCAGCGTCTTCACCACCTTGGCGGCGTCGGCGATGACGAGGCAGCGGGCCGAGGCCTCCCAGACCAGCTTCTCGCGCAGCAGGGCCGCGCCGCCGCCCTTGATCAGGGTCAGGCCGGGCCCGCAC
>JADGMZ010000199.1 GCA_015234495.1 Brevundimonas sp.
GTCTGCCGTCCGCGATCATGGATGGCCGGGACAAGCCCGGCCATGACGGATGAGAGAAAAGCCGCCCGAACCCGATTGGTTGACGGGCTGTTAAGCACGGTTGCGGCATTGCGGTGGCTGTTCCGGAGCTTCGCATGACCCGCCCCTTCGCAGACCTTCACGTCGCCGTGCTGATGGGCGGGCTGTCGGCGGAGCGCGAGGTGTCGCTGAGTTCGGGCGAGCAGTGCGCCAGGGCCCTGGAAGGGCAGGTCGCGAAGGTCAGCCGGGTCGACGCGGGGCGGGACCTCGCCGCGGTACTGACGGCGCTGAAGCCGGACGTGGCGCTGAACTGCCTGCACGGCGCCTGGGGCGAGGACGGCTGCGTGCAGGGCGTGCTCGAGACCCTGACCATTCCCTACACCCACTCCGGCGTGCTGGCCTCGGCCCTGGCCATGGACAAGGCCAAGTCCAAGGCGGTGCTGGAGGCGGCCGGGATCAAGGTGCCGGGCGGCGGACTGTACGACCGCCACGAGGTTGCCAGCCGCCACGTCATCGAGCCCCCCTATGTGGTCAAGCCGAACGCCGAGGGCTCATCGGTCGGCGTCTTCCTGGTGCGCGAAGGCGCCAACCGTCCGGTCGCCGAGGTGGGCGAGCCCGGCTGGGCCTATGGCGAGCAGGTGATGGTCGAGCCGTTCATCGCCGGCAAGGAGCTGTGCGTGGCGGTGATGGGCGAGGCCACGGGCCCGCGGGCCCTGACCGTCACCGACATCACGCCGGTCAAGGGCTTTTACGACTACGAGGCCAAGTACGCGCCGGGCGGATCGATCCACAAGCTTCCGGCCGACCTGCCGCCCCACGTCTTCGAGGCGGCGCTGCGCCAGGCCGAGCTGGCGCACGCCGCAATGGGTTGCCGGGGCGTTTCCCGAACCGACTTTCGTTATGACGATCTTAACGACGTTCTCGTTCTTCTGGAGGTCAACACCCAGCCCGGCATGACGCCGACCTCGCTCGTCCCCGAGCAGGCCGCCCATGGCGGGATGGGATACAAAGACCTGGTCCGGTGGATGGTGGAGGACGCCTCATGCCCGCGGTAGTTCGCGGCGGTCGGCGACAGAGTTCGAAACAGCCCGCCAAGCGGCCCGGGGCTCCGAAAGGGGGCAGGGGGCGCGCGCCCCGCAATGCATCGGCCGTCCCCGGCAAGGTGGCGGCCATCGGTCGTCTGGACCTGTCGCCGCGCGCGGTCGTCATCTCCATCGTCGCCGGCGCCGTGCTGCTGGCGGGCGTGCTGGCCACCGGAGCACGGGCCGAGCGCATCGGCGCCTCGATCGGAGGCGGCCTCGACGGCCTCGCCGTCGGCATGGGGCTGAAGCTGGAGAAGGTGTTCATCGAGGGCGAGTCCGCCGAGGCCAGCGCCGCCATCCAGCGCGCCGTGCAGCTGCAGGCCGACCAGGCCATGACCTCGATCGACCTCGACGCCGTGCGCGAGCGGGTCGAGCAGGTCGGCTGGGTCAAGTCGGCGCGCATCGTGCGCCTGCTGCCCAACACCCTGATCGTCCACGTCATCGAGCACGACCGGCTGGCCATCTGGCAGGCCGGCGGGCGCAACATGGTCATCGACAGCCACGGCCAGGTGATCCGGGGGGCCGACGCCGGCCGTTACCCGAACCTGCCGCTGGTCGTCGGCAAGGGCGCAGAGCAGGCGGCCGCCGAGGTGCTGCCGCTGATCGCGCAGCGTCCGCGGCTGATGGCGCGGCTGGAGGCGCTGGTGCGGGTGGACGAGCGGCGCTGGGATCTGCGCCTCAAGGACGGCAGCCTGATCCAGTTGCCGGCCACGGACCAGGACGCGGCCCTGATCCAGCTGGACGCGCTGGACCAGCGCGAGCGGCTGCTGGAACTCGGGTTCGCCCGCATCGATCTGAGGACGCCCGAGGAGGTCGCCGTCCGGCCCTCCGCCGGCGAAGCGTAGGGCAGGGACGAGAGTATGGCTGGGCGGTCGATGGACAAGTCAACAGAGGGTGGCAGGGCGGCCGCCGGGCGCGCGCCGGTCGTGGCCGCGCTCGATCTCGGCCACGCCAAGGTCGGCTGCTTCATCATGAAGCCCGACGGCGTACGCCACGCCGACCGCACCATCCGGGTGGCGGGGGCGGGTCACGTCCAGTCGCGCGGCATCCGCGGCGGCGGCATCGTCAATATGGACGAGGCGGCCCAGGCCATCGGCCACGCCGTCGAACGGGCCGAGCGCGCCGCCGGGTCGCCGGTATCGGGCGTGGTGGTGACCACCGCCATCGGCCAGATGGCCAGCCATCGGGTGCAGGCCCGGGTCTCGCTGGGGGCCAATCCGGTCGGAGACGCCGATCTGGCGCGGGCCATCGCCATGGCCCTGGCCCAGATCCGCCTGCCGAACCGCCGCCCTATCCACGTCCTGCCGATCGCCTGGTCCGTGGACGGGGCGCGGGGCGTGCACGATCCGCGGGCCATGCGCGGCCACTCCCTGGGGCTGGACCTGCTGGTGGTGTCGATGGCGGAGAGCGCCTTCACCGCCCTGAGCCATTGCCTCGAGCTGGCGCACCTCGACCTGCAGGGCGTGGTGGCGGCTCCGGTGGCCTCGTCGCTGGCGGCGCTGGAAGACGACGAGATGGATCTCGGCTGCGTCTGCATAGACATGGGCGGCGGGGCGACCTCGGCCGCCGTGTGGGGCGGACGATCCCTGCTGCATATCGAGAGCCTGAACGTCGGCGGCGATCACGTCACCGCCGACATCGCCCGGGGCCTGTCGACCTCGCGGGCCGGGGCCGAGAGGCTCAAGACCCTGCACGGCTCGGCCATGGCCTCGGCCAACGAGGACCGCGAGATGCTGGAGGCGCCGCCGCGGGGGGAGGATCCGTCGGCGGGGCCGGTGGTGGTACCGCGGGCCATGCTGAAGACCGTGATCGCGCCCCGCGTCGAGGAGACGCTGGAGCTGCTGCGCGACCGGCTGCGCAGCGCCGGCGTGGGTCTGGAGCCCGGCGCGGGACTGGTGCTGACCGGCGGGGCCAGCCAGCTGAACGGCGTGCGGGAACTGGCGGTGCGGGTGTTCGACCGGCCCGTCCGACTCGGCAAGCCGCAGCGCGCCCCGCACCTCGCGGACGCCGCCTCCGGCCCGGCCTTCTGTTCCGCAGCCGGCGTACTGCTGCGCGCCGCCTATGGTCCGCGCGAGGCGGTGTCGGCCCGCAAGCTGATGTCGCGCCAGATCACGGCGGCCGACGCGCCCCGCGCACACAGGGGCGGAATTGTGGCCCGCGCGGCCGGTTGGTTGCGTGAAAATCTGTAACAAAGCCAAGGGGTGAAGCGGCTCCGGGGCCGCCTGTCCGGCGTTTCACGGGCGTGGCGATAGTGTGTCCAGATTGTTACAGACTGCGGTCCGATTGGTCGCAGGGACGCCACATTCCCTTGTCCGGCCGGGCTTTGCTGATAGCGTGCAAATTCGAAGCGGAGTCCGCACCCAGCGGTCGCTGCATCTCGGATTCACCATCGGTTGGGGCCCTAACACATGCTTCTCAAGCGCAAATATCTCTTCGGCACGACGATCCTGGCGGGCGTCATGGTCGCCGCGGCGGCTCCGGCCCTCGCTCAGGAAACTCAGCTGCCCGGCGTCAACGTCCAGGGCCAGCAGGGCCAGGAGGCGACCGAAATCGAAGAGGTCGTCGTCACCGGTTCGCGTATCCGTCGTGACCCGACGAACTCGCCGACCCCGCTGATCCAGGTACAGCGCGAAGACCTGCTGTCGACCGGCCAGGCGAGCGTCATCGACTATCTGGCCACCATCCCGGCCCTGTCGAACTCGCTGGTTCCGTCGGACACCACCGGCTCCAACCTGAACGACGGCGGCCTCGAGTTCGCCAACCTGCGCTCGCTCGGCTCGGGCCGCACCCTGACCCTGGTGGACGGTCGCCGCCACGTCGGCTCACAGGCCGGCACGCTGCAGGTCGACGTCTCGACCATCCCGCGGCTGCTGATCGAGAACATCGAG
>JADGMZ010000200.1 GCA_015234495.1 Brevundimonas sp.
CCGGCACCCAGGCGCTGACGGTGACGGTGCGCGCCCTGGGTGCCGGCGTTTCCGCCGATGGCCGAGACGATCGGCATCAGCACGGCCAGGGCGATGACCTGCTGGATGGTGCCCTCGAACCATCCGATGACGCTGGCGCCCAGCACCGCCGTGGCCAGGTTGATGGCCAGCCACGGGACGCGGCTGCGCACGATCTCCGGCACCGACGATCCCCGGTCCTCGTCGGACACGCCGGCCAGACGCAGGATGTCCTCGCGGTTTTCTTCCTGGATGATGTTGACGATGTCGTCGACAGTGATCTGACCAACCAGACGGCCGGCGGAATCGCTCACCGGCGCCGAGATCAGGTGGTATTTCTCGAATATGTAGGCGACTTCCTCCTGGTCCTGGTCGACGGTGATCTCGTTGACCGGGTCCATGATTTCGGTGAGCGGCGTCGGCCGAGGCGCGCGCAGGAGGCGGCTGATGGCCACCCCGCCAACCGGCTTGTTCAGCGGATCGACGACGTAGATGTCGAAGAACAGCTCGGGCAGCTCCTCGCCCTGTTTGCGGATGTGGTCGATGGTGTCGCCGACGTTCCAGAACGAGGGCGCGGCCATGACCTCGCGCTGCATCAGGCGGCCGGCGGAGTCCTCCTCGTAGCCGAGCGAGCTCTCGATGGCGGCGCGGTCGACCTCGGGCATGGCCGCCAGCACGCGTTCGCGCTGGTCGTCCTCGAGGTCCTCGACCACCGCGGCGGCGTCGTCGGAATCGAGCTCCTGCAGGGCTTCCGCCAGGGTCAGGTGGGGAACGCGCTCCAGCACCTCCTCGCGGATGCCGTCGTCCAGCTCGGGCAGGGTGTCGGCCAGCAGGTCGGCCGGCAGCCAGACGGTGACCACGGCCCGGTGCTCGGAGGTCAGGAAGCCCATCAGGTCGGCGACGTCGGCCGGGTGCAGGTCTTCCAGCAGGGAGCGGAGCTTCAGTCCATCGCCGTCGTCGGCGGCGTCGACCACCTTCTCGACGAATCCCGGCGTCAGGACGTAGTCCTCGTCGAGGGCGACGTGTTCGATCTCGTCGGCGGCGGCGGGCAAGTGAGAGTCGGCGGTGTTGCTCACGCGGGCCTCCCTCTCACTTAAGCCGTTGAATTACCTCAAGTTTTTTTGTCGATGGTGCGGTCGAGAAGACTCGAACTTCCACTCCGGTTAAGGAACAGCGACCTCAACGCTGCGCGTCTACCAATTCCGCCACGACCGCTCGCATCGGAGGGGGGCTGATAGCGGAGAGAGGGCGCGCTGCCAAGGGGCTTCAGGCGGCCCCGGCCATGAAGTCGTAGACGTCCGCCGCGCGGGTCACGGTGATGGCGATGCGGTCCTCGCGGATCTCGATCTCGCCGCGGGCCACCGGGTGGTTGTTGGCCAGGATCCAGACCTCGTCCGACTCGGAGGCGTCGAGCGGAATCACCGCCCCGCGGCCCATCCGCAGCAGCTGGCTCATCGGCAGGACGGAGCGTCCCAGCACGACCGAAATCTCGACATCGACGGCTTCGATCTGTGACACGGGGCACTCGCACGCTGACGGGGATGAATTCGGGACCTGGTCGGGTGGTTGTTGCATGACGCTCCCGATCCCCACATTGAGGGCGACATGCTTTCCCACTCCTTAAGCCCCGTCGCGTCGAAACTGCTGCGCGAGGACGGCGCCGCGGCCGAATGGGCGGTGTCGGAGGGGCCCGTCGCCTATCCCTTCGCGGTCGAGGCGATGGAGGCGCGGGCGGCGGCGATCGCGGCCGGCGAGGCCGCGGAGCTAGTCTGGCTGCTGGAGCATCCGCCGCTCTACACGGCCGGGGTCACGGCGCGCGACGGCGACCTGCTGGAGCCGGGACGCTTCCCGGTGCACCGCACCGGACGCGGCGGCCAGTTCACCTATCACGGGCCGGGCCAGAGGGTGGCCTATGTGATGCTCGACCTGAACCGCCGCGGCCGCGACGTGCGCGCCTTCGTGCGCGGACTGGAGCAGTGGATCATCGGGGCGCTGGGCGAGTTCGGCGTGCCCGCGGACGTGCGCGAGGGCCGCGTCGGGGTCTGGGTCGAGCGCAAGGGTCCGGGCTGGGCGCGCGAGGACAAGATCGCCGCCATCGGCGTCAAGGTGCGCCGCTGGGTCAGTTTCCACGGCATATCGCTGAACGTCGAGCCGGACCTGTCGCATTTCAGCGGCATCGTGCCCTGCGGCATCCAGGAGCACGGCGTCACCAGTCTGGTCGACCTCGGCGTGCCGGCGACGATGGACGAGGCCGACGAGGCGCTGAGGACCGGGTTCCGGCGGGTGTTCGGAGCGGTGGTCGCCGGCGAGGCGCCGCGCTGAACTCAGGCTGGCCGCCCGGCCTCGCGCCGCCGCAGGATGTCGGACCAGTGGTCGGCGAGCACCAGCAGGGCCTGGCGACGGGCCGGATCAGGCTCGGGCACCGCGTCCCGGATCAGGCCCGAGAGCTCGCGGCGAATGTCTTCGACCGACTTGCTCATGCGGAAACAAGGCCCTGGCGCGCGGGAGGTTGCAGGCAAGGCGGCGAATTGTGGGGCACCGGGGACGCGGGGACATAGTGAAGTGGGGAGAAAGTGGGGACACACACCACTTTCCGTCTCGTCGACCTGCGTGAGTTCACGCCCCCCCGGCTCGGAAAGTGGCGTGTGTCCCCACTTTCTCTGTCCCCGCTATCTCCCGGCGGTGCTGGTCGAGGCGTTCGAGGACGTCGGCGATGAGCTGGTCGGTGGTGAAGCCGGTGACGTCGCGGCCGCGGTCGGCGGGGCCGGCGCGGGCCATGAGCCGCCATTCCTGCGTGCGGCGCGGCTCGGGCGCGTCGAGGGCGGTGAAGGCGGGCAGGGGCCGGGGCGTGGTGGCGAGGCGGTAGTCGAAGGGCGGCGCCCCTATGGGGGCCGACAGGGCGACGCCGTCGGCGTCCTGCGCCACCTCCGCGCCCTCGACGCCGCCGGCCTCGAGACCCTGGCGCACGGCCTCGAGGGCGGGGACGGCGTGCTGCTGGATCTGGCGGTCGATGTCGCGGCGGCGCGCGGGGCTGAGGATGCGCTTGAGCCGCTCGCCCAGCGGCGGGACCGGAGGGCGCACCGCCACCCCGCGCCGGTCGGCGTTCATCTGGCGGACGAGGCCGAAGGCGAGTGCGATCATGATGACGGTGAAGGGCAGGGCGGCGACGAGGGTGGCGGCCTGCAGCGCCCCGAGGCCGCCGGCGAGCAGCAGCAGGGCGGCGGAAAGGCCCTCGAGCGAGCAGCAGTAAACCCTCTGCCAGCGCGGGGTGTCGTCGGCGCCGCCCGAGGCGATGGTGTCGATGACCAGGGAGCCGGAATCGGCCGAGGTGACGAAGAAGACGGCGACCAGCAGCACCGCCAGGGTCGAGGTGATCGCCGTGCCGGGCAGGTATTCGAGGAAGCGGAAGATGGCCGTCGACAGGTCGGCCTCGACCGCCGCCGAGATGGCTCCGGCGGCGCCGCCCATATCCAGGGCGATGGCGGTGTTGCCGAACACGGTCATCCACAGGAAGGTGAAGCCGGCGGGCACCAGCAGCACCCCGAGGATGAACTCGCGCACCGTCCGCCCGCGCGAGATGCGGGCTATGAACATGCCCACGAACGGCGACCAGGCGATCCACCAGGCCCAGTAGAACAGGGTCCAGTCGGCCATCCAGCCACGCGGCTCATAGGCGTACTGGTTGAAGGTTCGGATGAAGAACTCGTCGAGATAGAGACCGAGGTTCTGGAACACAGCCTTGAACAGGAAACTGGTCGGTCCGACCGCCAGGACGAAGACCATCAGCGAGACGGCGAGCACCAGGTTCAGCTCGGACAGGCGGCGCACGCCGCGGTCCAGCCCGGTCAGCACCGAGACCATGGCCGCGCCCATGACCAGGGCGATCAGCCCGACCTGAACCCCGGCCCCGACCG
>JADGMZ010000201.1 GCA_015234495.1 Brevundimonas sp.
GTCGAGGCGGTCCGCGCCTACGACCAGCTCGAACTGCCGCAGCACCCGGGCCCTGGAGGGCTCGGGCGGCTCGACCGGAGCGCCGACGGGCTCTGGTTCATTGAGATTGGCAGCTTTCAGAGACGTCGCGGGCTGCGTAGTCCGCGCCGGCAGGATGGTGATACCTTTGGCGGGTTCGGCCGTCAGTACCGCTCCTCCTGGCCGCCGTCGCGGTCGCTCTGCAGCGCACGGATCAGCTCGGCCTCGGCCATGTTCATGTGCTGGGGCTCGGCCAGCAGGGCGACGACCTCGGCCTCATCCTCGGCCTCGGTGCGCTCATCGACGCGCTGCAGGGTGACGATGATGTTTTCCTGCAGCTCATCCGGGCTGACGGTGTCCTCCGCCAGTTCGCGCAGGGCCACGACAGGGTTCTTGTCATTGTCGCGGTCGAGCGTCAGCGGCGCGCCGTTGGCGATGGAGCGGGCGCGGTGGCCAGCCAGCAGAACCAGACCAAAACGGTTCGGCACCTTCTCGATGCAGTCTTCGACAGTGACGCGGGCCATGAAATTCCTCGAGCGCGGGGGAGAACCGCACAAAATATAGGGTCGGACGCCATTGTGCAACGCCGCATGGGCGGGAATGAGGCGATCAGGGAACCGGCGCGGCGTCGACGCCGACGGTCGCGGCCTCGGCCAGGTCCCGGGCCCGGCCGCCAAGGGGGTGCTCCCACGCCGGCGCGATCTCCGCCAGAGGCCCCATGACGAACTTCCGCTCGGCGGCGCGCGGATGCGGCAGGATCAGGCCGTCGAGGTCGCCGCTCAGCCGGCCGCAGGCGATCAGGTCGAGGTCGAGGGTGCGCGGGGCGTTGCGGAGACCGCGGCGGCGGCCGAAGGCCTCCTCGATGCGGCCCAGGGCGGCCATCAGGGCGTGCGGGTCATGGGCGGTTCGGACGATGACGACGCCGTTGAGGAACGGCGGGTCGGCCGGGTCGGGCCAGGCGGCCGATCGCCACCACGAGGAGCGCCTGAGCACGTCGATCCCCTCGGCCCGGAAGCGGGCCAGGGCGGCCTCCAGCGCCTCGCGACAGTCGCGCCACGCCCCCTTGTCATTGCAGCCGAGGGCGACGATGACGGCCCGGTCCAGATCAAGGTCGCCCTCCGTTTCGACGGCGACCGGGACGTGCAAGTTTTCGGGACCGATTTCCATGACGCCTTGTCCGACCGAGCGCATCGCCCTGTTTATCGATGGGGCCAATCTGTATTCCGCCGCCCGGGCGCTGAACGCCGATCTCGATTTCAGCAGGCTGCTGGAGATGTATCGCGCGAAAGGCGTTCTGGTTCGCGCCTACTACTACACTGCCGTGATCGAGGGGGAGGAATTCTCGCCGATCAAGCCGCTGGTCGACTGGCTCGACTACAACGGCTTCACCGTGGTGACCAAGCCGGCCAAGCGGTTCACCGACGCCCAAGGGCATTCGCGGACCAAGGGCAATATGGACATGGAGATCGCCGTCGACATGCTGGAGCTGGCGCCGCGGCTGGATCACGTGGTGCTGTTCAGCGGCGACGGCGACTTCAGGCGGCTGGTCGCGGCGGTGCAGGCGAAGGGGGTGCGGGTCACCGTCGTCTCGAGCCTGAAATGCCAGCCGCCGATGATCGCTGACGAACTGCGGCGGCAGGCGGATGCGTTCGTGGAGCTGCAGGATCTGCTGCCGGAGATCGGGCGGCCGAAGGTGTCCTGAGGCGACACCACCTTCCGCCGTCATCCTCGGGCTTGACCCGAGGATCAGACCATCCGGTGCGCGGTATATCTTAGCGCGCCGCCATTCTCGGGGCCGCCACATACGCACAGCTGGAGGCTGCCTCTGATCCTCGGGTCAAGCCCGAGGATGACGATGTGGAGTGCGGGTGGCTTTCGCCGGGATGAGCGGAGCGTTAGAGCCGATCCATGACCCTCCCCTACCCCCCCGAAGCCCCCCGCGACTGCCCTCTCTGTCCGCGGCTGGTCGAATACCGGCAGGAGAACGCGCGCCGGAATCCCGGCTGGTGGAACGGCGCCGCGCCGTCGTTCGGCGATCCAGACGCCCGGCTTCTGGTCGCCGGACTCGCGCCGGGCCGCACCGGGGCCAACCGGACGGGGCGGCCGTTCACCGGGGATCACGCCGGTTGGCTGCTGTACGAGACGCTGCTGAAGGCCGGCTTCGCGCGGGGGCGCTACGACCCGGACGGGAACGACGACCTGGAGCTGGTCGACTGCATGATCACCAATGCGGTGCGCTGCGCCCCGCCGGGCAACAAGCCTTTGCCCGTCGAGGAGGCGACCTGCCGGCCGTTCCTGCAGGCGAGGCTGGCCGCCCTGCCCCGGCTGAAGGTGATCGTCACCCTGGGCGACGTGTCGCGGCGCAACGTGCTGAAGACCCTGGGCCGGCCGGCCAGCGCCATGCCGACGGGGCACGGGGCGCAGGCGGAGATCGGGCCCTATGTGCTGCTCAACAGCTACACTGCTCGCGGCTGAACACGAACACGGGGCGGCTGACGGCGGAGATGTTCGAGGCGGTGTTCGAACGGGCGCGGGCGCTCATCGAAACGTGATCGAACATCGGTCTCCCGCAGCCCGACTGTGCTTCCCCTGACACGCTGCCTCGCCCGCTTCGGGTGTAGCTTCGGTCTCAGGAACAGCGTCGCCGAACCCGCGTTGATCGCGTGGGACCTGGGAGGTTGTGATGCGGAACACGCAGCGGGGCGCGTTCACCCGCGAGGAACGCAAGATGGCGATGTGGGCGCTGCTCATTGCGGCCGTCGTCGCGGCCATGGCCATGGCCATGCAGCAGCCGTCGCTTGGGCCGTGGAGCGCGGAGAAGGCGTCGGCGGCTATGCCGGGGGTGCTGGACGCCCAGCCGGTGACGTCGGGGCTCTAGGCCGGCGGCGTCGCGTCGCCTTCCGGGCGCTGGCGCTCGATCAGCGCGCGGAGGCCGTCCTGGACGTCCCGGCGGGCCCCGTCCTCGAAGATGCGCACGCGGGCGCCGTCCAGGCTCACGGCCGAGGTGATCTGTTCCTCGGTCGCGAAGATGAAATGCCCGTTGTACGCGCCGGTCGTCGGCCGCCCCTCCATCATCCGGGCGCCTTCCAGCTGGGCGGCGCAGCTTTCCAGGTTGGGGACGTCGCGGTCGAGAATCCCGAACCTGGGCTTTCCATCGGGGACGTCGAACATCCGCCAGCAGAGGCCGGCGCCTGTCGGGGCGGTCGCCGGCGACGAACAGGCCGCCATGCCGGTCAGGAGGATCAGGCCGAGCCGCTTCAGGAGGCCCGGTTGCAGCGCCGCGAACATGAAACCCCCTCAGAAATCCGCCGGGAAGCCAGAAGGGGTGAAACGCGGCGGTTGGTCAACGCGGCGCCGGAACGGGCTAGCCCCGCTCCTTCATCAGCCGGGCCTTGTCGCGCTGCCAGTCGCGGTCGGCGCTGGCCTGACGCTTGTCGTGCAGCTTCTTGCCCTTGGCCAGGGCGATCTCCAGCTTGGCCTTGCCCGCCTCGTTCAGATACAGCCGCACCGGGATGATGGTCTGGCCGTCGCGCTGGACGGCGCCGATCATGCGGTCGATCTGCTTGCGGTGGAGCAGCAGTTTCCGGTGCCGGCGCGGCTCGTGGTTGAAGCGGTTGGCCTGCTTGTACGGCGGGATGTCGGCGTTGATCAGCACCAGCTCGCGGCCTTCCGGCGCGACATAGGACTCGGCGATGTTGGCCCGGCCGTCGCGCAGCGCCTTGATCTCGGTGCCCAGCAGCTGGATCCCGGCCTCGGTGTAGTCCTCGAGGAAGTAATCGAATTTGGCCCGCCGGTTCTCGGCGATGACCTTGGTCTTCGGCTTTTCGGAGGCCATCAGCCGAGGCCTGCATCCGCCATGGCGCGGTCGATGGCCGGCTTGACGGCCTCGCCCGTGGGGGCCAGCGGCAGGCGGA
>JADGMZ010000202.1 GCA_015234495.1 Brevundimonas sp.
ATGGCAGGCCGCGCACCTCGGCCAACGACAGATAGAAGCAGTCATAAACAGCGTGATTCAGGGCGACGGCGATTTCGACCGCGCGGTTCGCGAGCGGAAGAGTCTTCGCCAAGGTCAGGTCCGCACGTTCCAGCACAGCGAAGGCGCGCGGCACGAACACCGCATCGAAGCTGCCCTGCTGAACCTTCTTCCAGAGCACATTGGCCACCTCGACGACCACCAGATCCGGCGCAAAGAGCGCGTGACGCTGTAACCGACGCGCCTCGACGGTCCCTTCCTCCTCGACGAACCACTTAGCCAGGGTGCTGGCGTCGATAACGGCTGTCACCGCTCGTCACGGCCTTCCCGGACAAGAATTTCGGAAGGCGTCTGGGGTCGCCCGACCGTGTGCGCGCGAATCTCGTCGGCAACCTTTATCCAGTCGAAATCGTCGTCGCGCCGCGCGGCCTCGGTCAGGATGGCGCGATACTCGGCTTCCGCCGACCGCCCGTTCAGAGCGGCGCGCTTCTTCAGCTTCCGAACCGTGGCCTCGTCCAGATTTCGGATGTGAATGTTCATCTCGACCTCAAGATAGCAATGCTACCACAAGCCGGACCGAACCGCTACATCCGCTCCGGCGTGTCGATGCCGAGCAGGTCGAGCGCGCGCTCCAGCTGGTCCAGAACCGCCTTCGACAGCGTCAGCCGCGAGCCCCGCGTCGCCTCGTCCGGCGCGACCAGCACCGGGCAGGCGGCGTAGAATTTCGAGAATGACTGGGCCAGCCGGTAGGCGTGCTCCGAGATCAGGTGCGGCATCCGCTTGTCGTAGGCCTCGGCCACGGCCTGCGAGAAGGCGTCCAGCGTCAGCGCCAGGTCGCGCTCGGCTGGCTCTGCGACGACCACCGGCCCCGCCGTCGCGCCCTGATCCGCGGCCTTGCGCAGCAGGGATTTGATCCGCACCGCCTGGTACAGCAGATACGGCCCGGTCTTGCCCTCGAAGCTCATGAAGCGGTCGAGGTCGAAGACGTAGCTGGTCGTCCGGCTGTTAGACAGGTCGGCGAATTTCAGCGCCGCCACCGCCACCTTGCGGGCGATGTCCTCGAACTCGGCCTCGGGCAGGTCGGCGCCCAGCTTGGCCTCGCGCAGCCGCTCGCGCGCCTTGTCCGTGGCCATGCTGATCAGGTCATGCAGCTTCAGCACCCCGCCGGCGCGGGTCTTGAACGGCTTGCCGTCCGGCCCGTTCATGGTCCCGAACCCCAGATGCTCCAGCGACCCCTCGGCGGCGTATCCGGCCAGATAACTGGCCCGGAACACCTGTTCGAAATGCTCCGCCTGCCGCTCGTCGACGACATAGAGGATCAGGTCCGGATCGAGGCTCTTCCGCCGGTCCAGAATGGTGGCCAGGTCGGTGGTGCCGTACATGGCCGAGCCTTCCGACGAGATGACCAGCAGCGGCGGCGGGCTCGGCGCCTCGATCACCGAGCCGTCGGCCAGCTTGCGCTTGCGCGTCTCGCCCGGCCTCGCGACATGCACCACCCGCGCTCCGTCATCCTCGACCAGCAGGCCGCTCGCCTCCAGATGGGCGATCATCTCGGGCATCAGAGGATCGGCGTCGCTCTCGCCGTTCCACAGGTCGAAGGTCACGCCCAGCGCCCCGAACTCCCGCTGCAGCCCGCTCATCGACACATCGTGCATGTGCCGCCACAGGGCGCGGTAGCCGGGCCGCCCGGCCTGCAGCTCCGCCGTCGCCCTGCGGGCGCGGTCGCGGAAGTCGGGGTCTTCCTTGGCCCGGGCGGCGGCCGCCGGATACAGCCGCTCCAGGTCGTCCAGCGTCACCGGGCTCTCGCCCGGGAAGGGCCCGTCGCCCCCGGCCATGAAGGCCTCGCCCTTGCCCTCGTCCGCCACGGCGACGATCAGCAGGCCCATCTGGAAGCCCCAGTCGCCGAAATGGGCGTCGCCCCACACCGTGTCGCCGCGGAACCGGAACAGCCGCTTCAGGCTCTCCCCAATGATCGAGCTGCGCAGGTGGCCGACGTGCATCGGCTTGGCCACGTTCGGCCCGGCGTAGTCGATGACCACCTTGCGCGGCTCGGCGACCGTGGCCGCCCCCGCGTGCGACGCGTCCGCCGCGACCTCGGCGGCGCGGGCGGCCAGCGCCGACCCGGCGACCTTCAGATTGATGAAGCCGGGACCGGCCACCTCGACGGAGGCGAGGCGGGCGTCGCCCTCCAGCCGGGCGGCGACCTTCGCCGCCAGTTCGCGCGGGTTCTGCCTCAGCGCCCTGGCCGCCGCCAGCGCCCCGTTCGACTGGAAATCGGCCAGGTCGGGCCGGTCCGACGGCGTCACGCGCGCCAGAGCGGGGTCCACGCCTTCGGCGGCGAAGGCGGCCCCGACCGCCTCGCCCAGTTCGGTCCTGAGGTCGGTCATCCTATTCGTCGGTCGTCGGCGCCAGCACGCCGGCGTTGACGCGGAAGCGGCTGCCGGTGCGGTTGAACTCGGCCATCTGCGGCGTCACGTCGAAGCCGACGAGGATCTCGAAATTGTCGCCGCTGGTGGTCGCCTCGGCGCGCGGGATGACCACGACCTGGTCCTGGGTCACCGACGCCGTCAGGGCCCCGTCGAAATTCACCGGCAGGTCGAAATACTCCTTGGCCAGCACCGCCTTGTTGCGCTCGGTCACGGCGATCCAGTAGCGGTAGGTCCGGCCCTCGCCCTCGGCCTGCGGCCCGCGGCCGAGGTTGAACAGCACCCGGGTGTGAACCGTGATCGGGTCGTCGCCCTCATAGGCGCAGTTCGACGACAGCCCCTCGATCTCGCCGGTGTAGCCGACGTTCGAGGCCGTGATCCGGTCGCCGGTCAGTTCGACGTAGCGGGCGGCGTCGTAGAGGATTTTCACATAGGGGCAGGGGCCCGCCGCCGCGCTTCGGCGCAGGGGGGCGATGCGCGGCCGGCGCTGGCGCTGGTTCTGCGCCGTGCCGTCGGCGTTCTCTCCGCGCGCCGAACCACCTTGCTGCTGGGGCTGGCGACGCGACTGGGCCTCGGCGGACAGCGGAACCATCAGGCCGGCCAGCAGGCTCGCGGCGGCGGCGGAGGCCAGGGAAATATTGAAGACGCGACGCATCGAGAGCTTTTCCAGGATCGAGGAGGCGCGCGACAGCCCGACGCCGAGCCCACGCTCGTCGCTGATAGCGGCTAAAGCGAGGCGCGGCAAACCCGCGCGCGGGCAAACCGTGGTGGCGGCGGGGGGAGCGAACGACTAGGTTCCGGCCATGACCCTGCACGCGCCGATACCGGCTCCCGACAAGCGCCCGCTGACCGTGCGCCTGGCCACCCCACGCGGCTTCTGCGCCGGGGTCGACCGGGCCATCCAGATCGTCGAACGGGCGCTCGAGAAGTACGGCGCGCCCGTCTATGTCCGCCACGAGATCGTCCACAACCGCCACGTCGTCGACCGCCTGAAATCCATGGGCGCCGTCTTCGTGCGCGAGCTGGACGAATGCCCCGACGACCGGCCGGTGGTGTTCTCGGCCCACGGCGTGCCCAAGTCGGTGCCGGCCGGGGCCCGGGCCCGCGACATGCTCTATCTCGACGCCACCTGCCCGCTGGTCTCCAAGGTCCACGTCGAGGCCGAGCGCCACCATGCCGCCGGCCGCCACATCATCCTGATCGGCCACGCCGGCCATCCCGAAGTGGTCGGCACCATGGGCCAACTGCCGGCCGGCGCCATCAGCCTGGTCGAGACCGTCGCCGACGCCGGGGCCTTCCAGCGCCCCGGCGACGCCCCCCTGGCCTACGCCACCCAGACCACCCTGTCGGTCGATGACACGGCGGAGATCCTCGCCGTCCTCAAGCGCCGTTTCCCCGAGCTGCCCGACCCGCACAAGGAAGACATCTGCTACGCCACCACCAACCGCCAGGAGGC
>JADGMZ010000203.1 GCA_015234495.1 Brevundimonas sp.
CACGGATCTGCAGGACCTCGGCGTCGGTCAGCTGGTTCACGCGCCGGGCCGGCTCGATGCCGACCTTGGACGTGATTTCCTTCGCCGCGTGCGCGCCGATGCCATGGATGTACTGAAGCGCGATTTCGACGCGCTTGTTGGTCGGGATATTGACGCCAGCGATACGGGCCACGAAGCTCTCCAGATACGCGTGTCCGGACGCAACAAACGCTCCGGTCAACAGACCAGGAGCGTTGCGCGCCCTTCGCGGAAGCGGGCCTTATACAGGGGATTCACGCCGCGTCAACGGCCTGGTCGCCCTCAGGCGCGCCCGAACTCGAGGATCACCGTCACGCTCACGGAGTCGTCATAGGCGCCGTCCAGCGTGGCCGGACGGAAACGGTACAGGTCCCGGGCTGCGCGCAGGCCGGCCTCGGCGAAGCCATAGCCGTCCGGCGTGGCGCTGACCACGCTGCACTGCTCCAGGCGGGTGTCGCGGCTGATGCGGCAGCGCAGGGTGACCACCCCGGCCACCCCGGCCGAGAGGGCGGCGGGCGGATGATAGGCGCGGAGCTCCCGCATGGCCGGTCGGCGCAGGTTCCGCGGCCCCGTGCGCACGCCGCGTCCGGGACCATCGCCCGCGCCCACGCCGGTCCCGGCGCCGGTCCCCTGCCCGCCCTGGCCCATGCCCGGCGTCGGCGAGGCGATCGGCGCGACGCCGACGAAGATGTCGGGTTCGGGCGCCTGTTCCCGCGGCGCGGGGACTTCCGGCGGGACCGGCTCGCGCGGCGGCGGCGGCACATGGATGCGGGAGGGGGCGGCGGGGGCGCCGCCGCCGGCGCGTTCCGAGGGCGTTTCCGGCGGCGGCGGAAGCGGCGGCGGAGGCTCCGGCCGCAGCAGTTCGACGACGAACACCTGCGGCAGGGGTTGCAGCGGCGCGGGCTGGGTCCGCGCCACGAGGGCGAAGACGCCGACATGCGCCGCCAGCACGACCACGAAGGCGCCGATCTTGCGCTGTCGATCCCGGTTGAGGAGCGAGCCGATGTTCACTCGCAGACTATGCCACATGGGGCATGAACGCGCGTCGGCCAGTTCGGGTCAGCCCCGGTTCAGGCGTCGAGGGCGGCGTCGATGGCGTTGGAGACCGACTCGATGGAGCCCATGCCGTCGATCTCGGCCAGCAGCCCCTTGTCCGCATAGTAGGGCAGCAGGGGCGCGGTCTGGCGGTTGTAGACGGCCAGACGGTCCTTGAAGGTCGCGGGATTGTCGTCCGGACGGGCCTGTTCGGCGAACCGTTTGGAGATGCGGGCGGTCAGGGCCTCGTCGTCGACGCACAGGCGAACGACGCGATCGATCTGGCTGCCGCGGCGCGCCAGCATGTCGTCCAGCGCCTCGGCCTGGGCCACGGTGCGGGGGAAGCCGTCGAAGATGGCGCCGCCGGCGGCCTCGGCCTCCGGCAGGCGGGCCTCGATCAGGGCGATGACGATATCGTCCGTGACCAGGTCGCCGCGGGCCAGAACGTCCTTGACCTTCAGGCCCAGCTCCGAGCCCGAGGCGATGGCCGCGCGAAGCATGTCGCCGGTCGACAGCTGGACCATGCCGCGGGTCTCGACCAGCCGCTTGGCTTGGGTGCCCTTGCCCGCCGCCGGAGGTCCGAACAGGATCAGGTTCATCGCCGCCCCTCCCCGGGACTTGGGCTCAAGTAGCGCGAAGCGCGGTAGCCCACCAAAAACTTCAGCGCCTGGCCGGCGCGGTCACGCCCTTGCCGCGACCGCCACGGCCACGGAGCTTGGCCTTCTTGATCAGGCCTTCGTACTGGTGGGCCAGCAGCTGCGACTGGATCTGCGCGACCGTGTCCATGGTCACCGAGACCACGATCAGGATCGAGGTGCCGCCGAACGCCCCCAGCATGCTGGCCGGCAGGACCAGTTCCGGGACCACGCAGACCGCGGTCAGATAGACGGCGCCGATGGTGGTCAGCCGGGTCAGCACATAGTCCAGGTATTCGGCCGTGCGCTTGCCCGGACGGATGCCCGGCAGGAAGCCGCCGTACTTGCGCAGGTTCTCGGCCGTGTCCTCGGGATTGAAGGTGATCGAGGTGTAGAAGAAGGTGAAGAAGATGATCAGCGCCGCGTAGATGCCCATGTAGATGGGCTGGCCCTGGGTCATCTGCTGGGTGACCAGCGGCAGCCATTCCATCCACGGCGGCAGGTCGGCGGTGGCCGTCAGCGACGCGACCGTGGTCGGCAGCATCAGCAGCGACGAGGCGAAGATCGGCGGGATGACGCCGGCGGTGTTGACCTTCAGCGGCAGGAACGAGCGTTCCCCGCCGGCCATGCGGTTGCCTTCCTGGCGCTTCGGATACTGGATCAGCAGCCGGCGCTGGGCGCGCTCCATGAAGACGATGAAGATGATCACGGCGGCGAAGCCGGCGATGATCGCGATGAGGGTGAAGGGCGACATCAGGCCCTGCTGGGCCATGCCGAACATCCGGGCCAGGGTGCCGGGCAGGACGGCGACGATGCCGGCCATGATGATCAGCGAAATGCCGTTGCCGATGCCGCGCGCGGTGACCTGTTCGCCGAGCCACATCAGGAACATGGTGCCGCCGGTCAGGACCGTCACCGTCGAGACGATGAAGAAGATGCCCGGGTTGTCGACGAAGCCCTGCTGGGCGTTCAGGCCGATGGCGATGCCGGTCGACTGGAACAGCGCCAGCACGACGGTCAGATAGCGGGTGTACTGGTTCAGCTGCTTGCGGCCGCTCTCGCCGCCTTCCTTGCGCAGCTTCTCCCACGGCGGATAGACCGCGCCCATCAGCTGGACGATGATCGAGGCCGAGATGTACGGCATCACGTTCAGGGCGAAGACCGCGAAACGCTCGACCGCGCCGCCCGAGAACATGTTGACCATGTCCAGGATGCCGCGCTGGCTGTCCGGATTCTGGAAGAAGGCCAGGAAGGCTTCGGAGTTGATCCCCGGCACCGGCACATAGGTGCCGACCCGGTAGACCAGCAGGGCCATCACGGTGAACAGCAGACGCTTGTGCAGCTCGGTCGCCTTGGCGAACGAGCCCATGTTCATATTGGCTGCGAGTTGTTCGGCGGCCGAAGCCATATGTCGTTACCCCGACTGATCAGAACGGCGCATCGGACAGGACTCCGGCGCTTGCGTCCAGATAGGCGAAGGGCGCCCTCTTAGCGAGAGCGCCCCTCAAGCTTTATTTGGCGGCCGTACGCTTGGCGCGGGCCGAGACCTTGTTGGCGTCGCCCTGCGGCGCCTTGGGAGCCGGGGCCTTGCCCTTGGCGGCGTTGCGCTTCTCGACGCGCGCGGCGGCCTTGGCTTCCGCCTCGATGCGCTGCTGGGTGACCGAGCCGCCGGCGGCCTCGATGGCCTTCAGCGCGCCCGCGGTGGCCGACCAGACGACCAGGTTCAGCTTGCCCTTGATCTCGCCGGTGCCGAGCAGGCGGACGCCGTCCTTGACGCGACGGATCACGCCGGCGGCCACCAAGGCCTCGCCGTTGATTTCCTTCTTGGCGTCCAGCTTCTTGGCGTCGATCGCATCCTGCAGGCGCCACAGGTTCACTTCGGCCAGCTTCAGCGCGTTCGGATTGTTGAAGCCGCGCTTCGGCATGCGCATGTACAGCGGCATCTGGCCGCCTTCGAAGCCGCCGATGGCGACGCCCGAACGGGACTTCTGGCCCTTGACGCCGCGGCCCGCGGTCTTGCCCTTGCCCGAGCCCGGGCCACGGCCGACGCGCATGCGCTTCTTGTGGGCGCCTTCGTTGTCGCGGATTTCGTTCAGTTTCATGTGCCTGATCCTTTCGGGTGCTAGCGCCCGGACGCGGTCCGGACTCGGCTGTGTTTGATAAGGGCTTAGTGAGTAGGGCTTAGGGCTTAGGG
>JADGMZ010000204.1:0-6244 GCA_015234495.1 Brevundimonas sp.
CGTCGCACAGAATGCTGTCGCCGACCCAGTAGAGCGAGGGTTCGCCGGGTGCGCGCAGCAGGAAGCCCGACACCTCGCCCATGGCGGGCAGCACCGCGTCGGGGCCGTGCCGGCCGGGGGTGAGGACGATCTCGACCGGACCGACGGTGACCGCGTCCGCTGCCGGCATGACCCCGGCGACGCCGAAGGCCCGCAGGCCGGCCGCGTCCCGGGCCGGGGCGAACACCGGCGTTCGGGCGGGGATCGCCCGCGCCGCCGCGGCGTCGAAATGGTCGGAATGCAGGTGCGAGACCAGCACCGCGTCGACGCCGTCGACCACGGCCTCGACCGGCATGGGCAGGTCGACGAGGGGCGAGCGGACGTCGCCCGCATAGCTGCGCCCCTCGCCCTTCGCCGCCAGCCAGGGATCGATCAGCAGAACCACGCCCGCCATCGACACGCGGACCGTGGCGCTGCGGACAAGCTGGATCTGCATCCGGTCTCCGGCTCTGCGGCGGCCTACTCCGCCGCCACGGTCTCCGGCCCGCGGGCCAGGTTGCGCAGGACGTAGGGCATGACGCCGCCGGCCTTGAAGTAGTCCATCTCGGTGGCGTTATCGATGCGGCAGCGGACCGGGAAGCGGGCCATCTTGCCGTCCGAGGGGCGGAACAGCTCGACCCACAGGTCCTGACGCGGACGCAGCTTGCCGATGTTGGCGTCGGACAGGCCGCGGATGGTGACGATCTCCTCGCCGGTCAGGCCCAGACGGGTCCAGCCGTCCTGCTTGAACTGCAGCGGCACGACGCCCATGCCGACCAGGTTGGAGCGGTGGATGCGCTCATAGCTCTCGGCGATGACGGCGCGGACGCCCAGCAGACGGGTGCCCTTGGCCGCCCAGTCGCGCGACGAGCCGGTGCCGTATTCCTTGCCCGCGAACACGACCAGCGGCCGGCCCTCGGACTGGTAGCGCATGGCCGCGTCGTAGATCGACATCGTGTCCTGCGACGGGAAGTGTTTGGTCACGCCGCCCTCGATCTCCGGCGTGATCTTGTTGCGGATGCGGATGTTGGCGAAGGTGCCGCGCATCATCACTTCGTGGTTGCCGCGGCGGGCGCCGTAGGAGTTGAAGTCCAGCGTCTCGACCCCGTGCTCGGTCAGATAGTGGCCGGCGGGCGAGGTCTTCTTGATCGAGCCGGCCGGGGAGATGTGGTCGGTGGTGATCGAGTCGCCGAAGATGGCCAGCACCCGGGCCTCGACGATGTCGGCGACCGGGGCCGGCTCCATGGTCATGCCCTCGAAATAGGGCGGGTTCTGCACATAGGTGGAGCTGTCGTCCCAGGCGTAGGTCTGGCCGCCCTCGACCTTGATGCCCTGCCAGTGCTTGTCGCCCTTGAAGACGTCGGCGTAGCGTTTGGCGAACATGGCCGGGGTGACCGACTTCTTCTGGATGGCGGCGATCTCGGCCGAGGTCGGCCAGATGTCCTTCAGGAAGACGTCCTTGCCCTTCTTGTCCTGACCGATCGGGTCCTTCGAGATGTCGATCCGCATCGAACCGGCCAGGGCGTAGGCCACGACCAGCGGCGGCGAGGCCAGGTAGTTGGCCTGGACATCGGGGTTCACCCGGCCTTCGAAGTTGCGGTTGCCCGACAGCACGCTGGTGGCGACCAGGTCGTGGTCGTTGATCGCCTTCGAGATCGCCGGATCCAGCGGGCCCGAGTTGCCGATGCAGGTGGTGCAGCCGTAGCCGACCAGGTTGAAGCCCAGGGCGTCGAGGTCGGCCTGCAGGCCGGCGGCGGTCAGATAGTCGGTGACCACCTGCGAGCCGGGGGCCAGCGAGGTCTTGACCCACGGCTTGGGCTTCAGGCCCAGCTTGTTCGCCTTGCGCGCCACCAGGCCGGCGGCGATCAGCACCGAGGGGTTGGAGGTGTTGGTGCAGGAGGTGATGGCGGCGATGACCACATCGCCGTCGCCGAGGTCGAATGTCTCGCCTTCCACGGCCACGCGGGGGGCGTCGGCCGGACGGCTGAACACTTCGTCCAGCGCCGTTTCAAAGGCGGGGGCGGCGGTGGTCAGCTCGACCTTGTCCTGCGGGCGCTTCGGTCCGGCCAGCGACGGGACAACCGTGGCCATGTCCAGCTCGAGCACGTCGGTGAACACCGGGTCTTCCGAGGTCTCGTCGATCCACAGGCCCTGGGCCTTGGCGTAGGCCTCGACGAGGGCGACGCGCGCCTTGTCGCGGCCGGTGGCGGTCAGATAGGAGATGGTCGCCGCCGAGACCGGGAAGAAGCCGCAGGTGGCGCCGTATTCCGGGGCCATGTTGGCGATGGTGGCCTGGTCCTCGATGGTCAGGCCGGTGACGCCGGGGCCGAAGAACTCGACGAATTTGCCGACCACGCCCTTCTTGCGCAGCATCTGGGTGACGGTCAGCACCAGGTCGGTGGCGGTGGCGCCTTCCGGCAGGGCGCCCGACAGGCGGAAGCCGACGACTTCCGGGATCAGCATCGGGATCGGCTGGCCGAGCATGGCCGCCTCGGCCTCGATGCCGCCGACGCCCCAGCCCAGGACGGCCAGGCCGTTGATCATGGTGGTATGGCTGTCGGTGCCGACAACGGTGTCGGGATAGGCGACGGTGGCCTTGCCCTCGGGCGCGGTCCACACGGTCTGGGCCAGGTTCTCGAGGTTGACCTGGTGGCAGATGCCGGTGCCCGGCGGCACGACGCGGAAGTTGTTGAAGGCCGACGAGCCCCAGCGCAGGAAGTTGTAGCGCTCGATGTTGCGCTCGTACTCGCGCTCGACGTTCTGGGTGAAGGAGCCGGGGGTGCCGAAATGATCGACCATGACCGAGTGGTCGATGACCAGGTCGACGGGGTTCAAGGGGTTGATCTTGGTCGGATCGGCGCCCAGCGCCGACATGGCGTCGCGCATGGCGGCGAGGTCGACGACCGCCGGCACGCCGGTGAAGTCCTGCATCAGGACGCGGGCGGGGCGGAAGGCGATCTCGTGCTCGACCGAGCCCTTGTTGTCGATCCAGGCGGCGACGGCGCGCAGGTCGGCCTCGGTCACCGAGACGCCGTCCTCGTTGCGCAGCAGGTTCTCGAGCAGCACCTTCATCGAGCGCGGCAGGCGGGAAATCCCGGTCAGGCCGGCTTCCTCGGCGGCCGGAAGGCTGTAATAGGCGTATTTCTTGCGCCCGACGGAGAGATCCTGACGGGTCTTGAAGCTGTCGTTCGACGGCATGGAGAGGTTCCTCTGGTTCAAGCCGCCCGGACATCCGGTTGCGCGATCGCGCGACAGACGACGGGGCGCACAGGTCCCCGCCGCGCGCGGCGAACGCCTGCTGCGGCGGTTGCGTACATAGCGACGGCGCGCGGTCCCGTCCATGTATCCACGATGGCTGCAGGGTCATTGAGAATCGGTCGCACCCACGCCCTCCCTCCCCGGCCCGGGGAGGGTGGTCGCGCAGCGACCGGGTGGGGAGGGCCGGGCGAAGGGAGCGCCGGTGTCCGTGTCGCTGAGCCGCCCCCACCCCGCCGGCGCTGCGCGCCGCCGACCCTCCCCCCGAGGGGGAGGGAGAACGCATGCTGACCGTCGCCGGCCTGACCCTGTCGCGCGGCGAACGGGTGCTGTTCCGCGACCTGTCGCTGTCGCTGGCGTCCGGCGAGGCCGTGGCGCTGACCGGGGCCAACGGCGCCGGCAAGACCAGCCTGCTGCGCGCCATCGCCGGCTTCCTGCGGCCCGACGCCGGGACCGTCGCCTTCGGGGACAGCGACCCCGGCGAGGCGCGGCGGCGTCATCTCCACTGGCTTGGCCATCTGGACGGGCTGAAGGGCGCGCGGCGGGCGCGGGACGAGCTGGCCTTTCAGGCGCAGTGGCAAGGCGCCGGGGCCGACGGGGTGGCCGCCGCGGTCGAGGTGCTGGCGCTCGAGCCGCTGCTGGAGCTGGAGGTGCGTCAGCTCTCGGCGGGGCAGAGGCGGCGGCTGGCCTTCGCCCGGCTGATCGCCGCGCCGCGGCCGCTGTGGCTGCTGGACGAGCCGTTCGCGCCGCTGGACGCGCGCTGGCGGGCGGCGCTGGGCGTGCTGATGCAGGCGCATCTGGACAAGGGCGGGGCCATTCTCGCCGCGGTGCACGACCCGCTGCCCGTGGCGGCGCGGGCGGTGGATATCGGAGCCGGGCGGTGAAGGCGCTGCTGATCCTGTGGCGGCGCGAGCTGGCGCTGGCCTGGTCGGGCGGCGGGGGGCCGCTGCTGGCCTGTGGCTTCTTCCTGTGCCTGACCACCCTGATCCCGCTGGCCGCCGGCGGCGACCCGGCCGGGCTGAGGCCGGTGGCGGGGGGGGTCGCCTGGCTGGCCCTGGCCCTGTCGTCGATCCTGTCGCTGGAACGGCTGTTCGAGCGCGACCTCGAGGACGGGGCGCTGGACCTGATCGCCCTCGGGCCGATCCCGCTGGAGCTGGTGGTTCTGGCCAAGGCCAAGGCGCAATGGCTGGCGGTGGGCGCGCCGCTGGCCCTGACCGCGCCGGTCGCCGCCATCACCCTCGGCCTGCCGCCGGATCAGGCCCCGCTGGTGGCGGCCTCGGCCCTGATCGGGGCGCTGGGTTTCGCCCTGACCGGCGCGCTCGGCGCGGCGCTGGCGCTGGGCTCGAAGCGCGGCGGCCTGCTGATCGCGGTGGTGGTGCTGCCGCTGTTCATCCCGCCGGTGGTGTTCGGCTCAGGGGTGCTGGAGCGGGCGGTGAACGGCCTGTCGCCGGCCCCGGCCCTGGCCTTCCTGGCCGCCTGGGTGCTGTTCGCGGCGGTGGTGACGCCGTTCGCGGGGGCGGCGGCGATCCGCAACGCCCAGGGCTGACTTCACGGTCCGCTCATGCCGGGGAAACCCGGGATGAGCGACAGGAAAATCTCAGGCCTTCTTGACGAACTCCGTCCGCAGCACGAGGCCGCGGACCTTTTCGACGTTGGCCTCGATCTCGTCGGGGTCGCCGGTCAGGCGGATGTTCTTGACCAGGGCGCCGCGCTTCAGCGTCACCCCGCCCGAGCCCTTGACCTTGAGGTCCTTGATCAGGGTCACGCTGTCGCCGTCCGCGAGCAGGTTGCCGTTGCTGTCTTTGGTCGGATCGTCGGTCATGGAACCGCCCTAGCGCCTGGCCGCGGCGGCGTCGAGTCCGGCGATCCAGGCCTCGATGCCGGCGGTGTCGGAAAGCTCGCCCGCCCAGGCGTGGTCGGGGACGTAGGTCTCGTTGTTGCCCCGCGCCCGGCCGCGGTAGACCTTCATCGGCACGCGGGCGGTGACGCGGCCGCCCGGCAGCGGCTGCTCGCGGATTTCCATATAGACCGTGTCGCCCGAGGTCTCCTGCCCCAGATGAACCGCCCCGAGGGCCTTGAGCAGGTCGACGGCGTCGAGGCAGGCGGAGGCGCAGCCGGAGTCGGTCAGAACCCAGGTCCGAGCCCGCATCGGGGACGGCGTCGCGGGCTCGGCGGCCGGCGGCTCGTCGTCGGCCTGGCGCCACAGCAGCTCACCGGCGGCGCGGGCGGCGGCCAGGCCGGTGGAAATCCTGTCGAGCCACGCCTGCACCTCCGGATCGGGGCCGAGCAGGATCTTGTAGCTCTCGACGGCGGCGAGGTTCTGTTCGGAGGCGCGCCAGTCCACCGCCGAGGATTCGGGTTGGCGCCAGGCGACATGGTCCGCGCCCCACAGGCTGCGGGCCAGACCGTAGATCCAGCTCGACGAGCCGCCGTTGTTGCCGCGCAGGTCGAACACCACCGCCGGGGCCGAGCGGATGTCGTCCGCCCGGGCGGCGACCTCGGCCGTCAGGGCCGTGAGGCGGACGCCGTCGGCGCTGGCCGGGTCGCCGTTGAAGCCGCCCAGGCTGATCCACTGGCCGCCGCCCCAGGGGCGGAGCTCGATTCCGGTGGTGAAGCGCGGGCTGCGGGCGGCAGCGAAGCCGGCGTCGCGCACCTCGTCGGGCAGGTCGCGCCAGTCCAGGGTGTAGCGGCGCACCTCGTCCCCGAGCCGGAAATCGCACTGTTCGGGCCGCCGGACCCACGGATTGTGCTGGTCCACGAACAGGGTCGCGGCGTAGGCCGCGCGGCGCGAGGCCATGGACCAGCGCCCCGCGCCCCGGCCGATGATCTCCGCCGCCAGCGCCTCTGCGGGTCGGCCGTCGCAACCCACCAAGACGGCGCCGACCGGGGGCGCCGCCTCGTCCTTGCGGAACACCACCTCATGGCGTTCGGCCCCGGCGTCGACGCGCAGGCCGGGCTTCCTGACCGGCCT